>NZ_BAAAYN010000014.1 GCF_039536245.1 Cryptosporangium minutisporangium
GGGTCCGGCCGCCGCGGGGCGGGACGGCACCGGGCGGGACGGCACCACCGCGAGCGTCTCGCCCGCTCGGCTGCCGATGACCGGATCGGGCACCGCGGTTCGCAGGACCTCCTCCAGCACCGGCGCGCTCAGCTCCCCGCTGCTGACCAGCACGGTCACCGGCGTCCCCGGGGCGATCCCGGCGACCCGCAGCGCGGGCAGCAGCTCGGCGGTCGCGTCCCCACCGGCGGTCAGCGCCCGCAACACCTGGTCGGCGAGGCGACGTTCGGCGCGGCGTCCGGCGTCGACCCGGGCCCGCTCCAACGCGACGAGCCCGGCCAGTTCCTCGGCGAGCGCGGTGGCGTCCGGATCGGTCGGCTCGGCAGGGCAGACGACGAACCAGCTGACGGTGCGGTGCCGGTCCGGGTCGTCGGCGGAGAGGAGCCGGAGCCGTTTGCCGTCGACGGTCACCGACGCCGGGAGCCGTGGCGCGCTCAGGAACGCCCGGACCAGCGCCGCCTGATCGGGCGGCGACGAGCCGGCCACCACCCCGCCGACCGGGCTCACCACCGAGCACGGCTCCCCCAGCTCCGCCGCGGCGACGTCCAGCAGGCGGTTGAGCCCGGCCCGGCCAGCGAGCACGGCCAGCAGCCGGCGCCCCATCGGTCGGGACGGCCGGTCACCCGCGACCACCCGCCGGCTGATCTCCGCGAACGACACGGACGCCGGGACCGCGAACAGCGGCAGCCCTCGGCGCCGGCAGACGTCCGTCAACTCGGCGGGAACACCGCCCAGGGCCGCCTCCCCCGCCCCGAGCGCGGTCGCACCCGCCGTCACCAGCGCGTCCACGAAAGCCTCTGCGCTATCCGTGGACCACCAGACCAGACCGGTCAGCACCAGCTCACCGCCGGACAGGTAGCGACCGGGGTCGGGCAGGTCGGTCGTGTAGACCTCCACGATCGTCCGACGCTCGGCACCCGACGGCAGCACCAGCGGCCGTAGCCCCAGCTCATCCGTTCCGAGCAGCTCCCCGAGCAGCACCGTCCACCTCCCTTGGAGGAACCTACAAGGAGGTGTCCGTGCTGCTCTTCGGGGTTGGAGCGCGCCGATATGTCGGCCGGTGTGTTATGGACACGAGGATGGCAAAGTCCGCGTCGGGTGGACGAATCTCAAGGGGGCCCCGTTGACGAGCGTGGACGCGTTGAATGCCGTGGACTCCGACGCCGCCGCGGCGATGCTGCATCCGTGCTGCGCCTCGACGGCGTGGGCGCGGGCCGTCGTCGCCGACCGCCCGTACCCCGACCTGGACGCGCTGATCGCCGCGTCGGATCCGGTCGTGTACGGGCTGAGCTGGGCCGACGTCGAGGAGGCGCTGGCCGCGCACCCCCGCATCGGTGATCGCCCGAAGGTCGCCGCCACCACCGAGAAGAGGTGGTCGCAGGGCGAGCAGGCCGGGGTCGCCGACGCCGACGCGGAGGTGCTCGCCGCCTTGGCCGACGGCAACGCCGCCTACGAAGCCCGGTTCGGCCACGTCTACCTGGTGTGCGCCTCGGGCAAGTCGGCGGAGGAGTTGCTCGGGATCCTGCAGGACCGGCTGGACAACGACCCGGCGCACGAGCGGGACGTGGTCCGCGGGGAGCTCGCGGCGATCACCCGGCTACGGCTGGAGAAACTGTTCACCGACGAATCGGCCGAGGTGCGCTCATGACGCTGTCCACGCACGTCCTCGACGCGGCCACCGGACGCCCTGCCGACGGCGTCCGGACCGGCTGGGAGAGCTGGTCCGACGGCTCCTGGATCCCCGTCGCCGTCCGGGAGACCGACACCGACGGCCGGATCTCCGACTGGGGCGGTGCTCCGTTGGACCTCGGTGTCCACCGCCTGGTCTTCGCCACCGGCGCGTGGTTCGCCGCACGGCGTCAGCGCACGTTCTACCCGGAGGTGGTGGTCGTCTTCGAGGTCACCGACGCCGACACCCACCACCACGTGCCGCTGCTGCTCTCCCCGTTCGCCTACTCCACCTACCGCGGGAGCTGACTTGAGCTTCACCCTTGGCGCGAACCAGTACGGCAAGGCCGGCATCCGGCTGGTCAGCGTCGAACGCGACGGAGACCGGCACTTCGTCACCGATTTCACGGTGGCGACCGCGCTCGCCGGTCGTCTGGATGACACGCACTACACCGGCGACAACAGCGCGGTGCTGGCGACCGACACGCAGAAGAACACCGTCTACGCGTTCGCTCGGGAGTACGGCGTCGGCGAGCCGGAGGCGTTCGGTCTGCGGCTCGCGCGGCACTTCGTGAAGACGCAGGAGCCGATCTACCACGCACGGATCAGGATCGAACAGCACACCTGGGAACGCCTGGCGCCGCACGGCGAGCCAGCACCGCACTCGTTCGTCCGGTCCGGTGGGGAGACCCGCCGCGCCGAGGTCATCGTCACCGAGGAGCACGACGTCTCGGTCTCGTCCGGCCTCGGTGACCTGACCGTGCTGAACACGACCAACTCCGAGTTCCACGGCTTCCCGCGCGACAAGTACACGACGCTGCCGGAAACGCGGGAACGCATGCTGGCGACGTCGGTGGAAGCCTGGTGGGACCACTCGTCGGAGGACGTCGATTGGGGTAAGTCCTACGCCGACGCCCGCGACGCGCTGGTCACCGCGTTCGCGTCGACCTACAGCCTCTCGCTGCAGCAGACGCTCTTTTCGATGGGCTCGCACGTGCTCCGCAAGTGCCCGTCGGTGGACGAGATCCGGCTCTCGCTCCCGAACAAGCATCACAACCTCGTCGACCTCACACCGTTCGGACTCGACAACCCGAACCAGGTCTACGTCGCGCCGACCGAGCCCTACGGGCTGATCCAGGGCACGGTCCATCGCGAGCGAGAGCTTCCGTCAGCAGGGCCGCAGCTGTGGTGACCGTCTTCGACGGCTGCGCCGTCGCGACCGTGGATGCCTCCGGCACCGAGTACGCCTCCGGCCACGTCGTTGTCTCCGACGGCGTGATCACCGCCGTCGGCCCAGGCCCGTTCACCGGTGACGGGGAACGGGTGGACGCATCGGGCTGCCTCGCGACGCCGGGCCTGGTGAACACGCACCACCACCTGTACCAGTGGGCGACCCGAGCGGTGTCGGTCGACGACGGACTCTTCGAGTGGCTCAAGACGCTGTATCCGATCTGGGCCGGGATCTCCGAGGAGACGGTGGGGGCCGCCGCCCGGGCGGGCCTCGCGCGGTTGGCGCTGACCGGGTGCACGACCAGCACCGACCACCACTACGTGTTCCCGCGCTCCGGCGGCGACGTTCTGGGCGCCACCATCGACGCGGCGGCCACCGTCGGTCTCCGGTTCCACCCGACGCGTGGGTCGATGGACCTCAGCGAGAAGGACGGCGGGCTGCCGCCGGACAGCGTGGTGCAGAGCCTGGACGAGATCCTGGCGGCGGTGGCCGCGGCGGTCCACCGATGGCACGACCCGTCCCCCGGATCGATGCTGCGAATCGCGGCCGCGCCGTGTTCGCCGTTCTCGGTGACCCAGGACTTGATGCGTCAGTCCGCCGCGCAGGCGCGGGAACTGGACATCCGGCTGCACACCCACCTGGCCGAGACGCTCGACGAGGACGAATTCTGCAAGGAGAAGTTCGGCCGGACGCCGGTCGAGTACCTGGAGGACGTGGGGTGGCTCGGGCCGGACGTGTGGCTCGCGCACGGCGTCCACCTCTCGGACGCGGACGTCGGTGTGCTGGCCGCCGCCGGGACCGGGGTGGCGCACTGTCCGAGCTCGAACGCGCGCCTCGGGTCGGGGATCGCGCCGGTGGCTGCGCTGGTCGGTGCGGACGCGCCGCTCGGACTCGGGGTCGACGGGGCGGCGTCGCAGGAGCACGGTGGGATGGTCGACGAGCTGCGCCAGGCGCTGTTCGCCGCCCGGCTGCGTTCCGGGCCGTCCGGCCTGACCTCCCGGCAGGCCCTACGGATCGCGACGATGGGCGGGGCGCGGTGCCTGGGTCGGCAGGAGGAGATCGGGTCGCTGGAGGTGGGTAAGCGGGCCGATATCGCGCTGTGGCGGGTGGACGGGCCGTTCCACGCCGACATCGTCGACCCGGTGGACGCGCTGGTCTACGCCGCGCCGCCGCCGCTGGTCCGGTTGGTGGTCGAGGGGCGGACGATCGTCGTCGACGGTGCACTGCAGACGCTCGACGTCGAGGCGGCCGGGCGCGACCTGCGCGACGCAGCCCGGACGCTGGCCGCCCGCGCTTCGCGCTGACCCGGCGGGCCGGGCCGGCAACGGCATATGGACGCTACCCGGGGCCGGGTAGCGTCCATATGCCGCGCGCACGCGTTCTGACCTGGAGCCCGCCGAGGGCGAGGCTGGCGTCCGCGCTCGACCTTGTGGTGGTCTCAAGGCCTTGCGCGCGGCCGTCAGGCTCGTCCTCGGCGGGCCGTGCACTAGCCGGCGTTGACGCGGGCTGCGGCGAACTGCGCTGCCCTCGTCACCGAGCCGTTGGTCGTATAGCTGAGGTGAGCGATCGCGTTGAATCCGCCACCGCAGACCGGGTCACCGGTCGCGCAGATGTCCAGCGCCCGCTGGCCGTACAACGGACTCGCCGTATTGATGCTCTGCCCGTAAAGCCGCAGCGGGTTACCGAAAACCGTGACCGCCTTGATCCGCGGCGCCAGCGAAGTGGGAATGGTGCCGCCGGTACCGAGTAAAGTGCGGATCCCGATCGCGATGTCGGTAACGCTCGCGCCCTGCGAGTACCCGCCGAGCACGAAGACCGTGTTGGCGCACTGCGCCGCCACCTGCCGGACGTGGTTGCTCATGTCGGTGGCGCCCGGACCGGCGCTGGTCTGGGAGACGCTCGCGGCGTAGTTCACCGCGTATGACGTCACCGTCTTCCCCGGCAGGTTCTGCTGGATCGCCCTGACCAGCGGCGTTCCCACGATGCCGAGACCCGGGAGTTCCCCGCTACCGCGTGCGAACACAACTTCCACGTCGGCGCAGGCCGCGTTGGCCGGTGAGGCGCTGATCGCCACACCGGTGAGGCTGGCCGCGACGACGGCGGCCGCGGTGACGACGCGGCGAACCGCAAGAGATAAGGACATTGCTGAGTGGCCCTTCCGGACCGGCTGACCGGGCTCGCACCCCAGCCGTGATCGGCCGTTCCTACAGCAGTTGGTGAACGTGGCGGCATCAACATATGCACCACGGGTCGCAGAAGGATCGGCGAGATTACCGGCATCGACCTTAATTACGGTTAATCAGTTCGCCCTTAAGAAAATTTGTTGTCACGCTCGCTCAACAACTGCTCGAAAACTTGTGCGCACGCAACAGCGCTCCCGAATGCGCGCGAAGCTACCGCTATTCCGTGAACCCGCGCCAGCGATTCTCCACTCTCGACAATGGCTGTGACCCAACCGATACGCTGCCGGCATGCGGGTAGACCCGGCGCTCACCTACCGCGGGGCGCTCAGCATCCTGGGCCGGTTCGACCGCCCGCTCTTCGACCGGTTCGAAAGCCTGCTCTCGTCCACGATGCTCGGCGCCGGGTTCCTCGACCTGGTGGACCCGAAGAACGACGGCGTCCGCCTGCTCCGCGGCTTCGCCGACGGCGTCCACACCAGGTTGTTGGGGACCTCGGGGCACGACCGCCTGCAGCTGATCGCGGCGGCCCACACCACCCTGGTGGTGTCGTCGTTCTTCGAGGCGCTGCAGGCGCACCTCGGCGGGCGGTATCGAAACCTGAAGTTCACCGACGCGGAGAAGGTCGGCGTGGCAACCGGCGAATGGGCCGGCGGTCGGCCGCGGCTCGACGCGCTGTGGCACGCACCGGTGCCGATCCCGGGACCACGCTACGGCTTCCGCGAGAACCTGGAGTCCCGGCTGGAGCCGTACTTCATTCGAATGGCACGGGACGGCGCGGCATTCCTCAACGGGCTCGCGACCGACCTCGAGCTCACCAACGAGGATCAGGCGCGAGTCGCCTGGGCCGCCGTGCGCACGTACGAGAGCGCGTTCGTTCGAATGGCCGCCGACGTGCCCGAGTTCGGCATCTGGACGATGCTCGGCGAGTCCACCGAGACGCGCCGGGAGCTGCGCGTCTGGGGCGGCGACCTCCTCGAAGCCGCGAACAGGGCCGCCAACCGACTCGACGCGATCGAACGGCTGCTCGGCGAGCTAGTGCCGCCGGCGCCGACGCAGTCCGGACTGGACGTCCTCGGCCGGCTCAACCGGAGCATCCTGGGTCGGCCGGTGCTCGGCGATCCGACGCTCAGCGCCGACCAGCGTGCGACGCTTCCCACGCTGGAACAGTCGTACATCACCCCGCGGCTACGGGTCGCGGTGGCCGATCGGAGCGCCCGACCGTCCGACGAACGGTGGTGGGCAGAGCAGGCTGTGGTGGCCGACACCGAGCTGTTCCTCGCGGGTTATCTGTGCTCTCCGGAGAGCGTCGACGCCCCGCTCCTCGTCCTCGGCTTACCGGGCGCGGGCAAGTCGATGCTGACTCAGATGCTCGCGGCGCGGCTGCCGGTATCGGGGTGGACCGCGGTGCGGGTGCCGCTCCGCCGGGTCCGGGCCGACGCGTCGGTTCCGATGCAGATACAGGCGGCGCTGGACGGGGAAGCGCACGGTCGGCTGCAGTGGCCTCAGGTCGTCGAGGACGCTGACGCCGCTGGGACGACCCGGGTAGTCGTCCTGGACGGCCTGGATGAGCTGATGCAGGCGAGCGGGGCGTCGCAGTCGCGCTACCTGTACGAGGTGGCGGAGTTCCAGGAGCGGGAAGCCGCGATCGGACGCCCGGTGGCCGCGGTGGTGACGTCCCGCACCGTGATGGCCGATCGGGTGCAGATTCCCCCCGGCACGCTCATCGCCCGGCTGGAAGGCTTCGACGACGACCAGATCGCGCAGTGGATGGCGATGTGGAACGAGCTCAACGCCGGTCGTCCGGACTTCCGAGCGCTAACGGTGCTGCCACCTGCTCTGCTGGAGCTGGCGCGCCAACCTTTGCTGTTGCTGTTGATCGCGCTGTACACGGCCGATCCGCGCGCACCCGAATTAGCGGAAGGCGTCACCACCGCGACCCTGTACGAACAGCTCATCACGCACTTCCTGCGACGTGAGGCTTTGAAGGACGCCGCAGTGCCGTCAGGGCGTGGTGCGGACGTCGACCGCCTCGCCGCTGAGCGTCGTCTCCCCCTCAGGCTCGCGGCCTTCGCCATGGTCAACCGCGGCCGACCGTTCGCGACCGGGCCGGAGTTGGAACGGGACCTGAGAGCCTTCCTCGGCGCCGTACCGAGCCGGGAACACGACTTGCAAGAACCGCTCGACCACACGATCCGAACCGTCGGCCGGTTCTTCTTCGTGCACGCGTCGGGTGAGCGGCCGGGCACGTCGCACGAGCTGCCGGCCACCTACGAATTCCTGCACTCGACGTTCGGCGAGTACCTGGTGGCCGAGCACGTGGCCGGCTGGCTCCGGTTGCTGACCCGGCAACGCGCCGACGCTCTGCGATTCGGGCCGGGATACGCCGAGCCGCCGGACAGCAACCAGCTTCGCGCCCTGCTGTCACACGAGCCGCTAGCCAAGTTCCCGCGGGTCCTGGAGATGGTCGGCGAGCTCTCGACCGGCTCGGCCGTCGCATCGCTGCTCCAGGAGCTGATCACCGGTGCCCGGAACCAGCTCAGCCCTTGGACTCCGGCCGCCTACAACCCCTCCGACCGCGACGTCATCGACCACCTGGCCGTCTACACGGTGAATGTGGTTCTACTGCTGATGCAGGTGGAATCGCGCGTGCCGGTGTCGTCGTTGGCGCCGGTGGGTGGCGATGCCGTGCAGTGGTGGCGGTCGCTGGTTCGGCAGTGGCGTTCCTGCCTGGACGACGAGGCGTGGCTGCTCACCGTCGGTGCGCTGACGACCGTGTGGGACGACGACGAGCTGGTACTCGTCCGCATGTCCTCCCGCGACCACCTCGGCACCCGCCCGGCGGGTTGGACCATGCGGGGTGAGGCGCGGTTGCTCGGGGACCTACGGGTGGACGCACAGCTTTCCAGCGGCGCCGCCGCTTGGCGCGGCACGATCGCCGACGACCCGGAGGTAGCGGCCATCTTCGCCGGCCTGGTCGAGATGCAACTCCATGGTGTCGTGCACATCCGCACGCTCCGGGCGGCCATCGAGCTGCTGTCCGATCCGGGTCGGAGGGTCCCTCCGGTCGTCTTCGACCTGCTCTTGACGATCGTCGTCCGTGTCTCCGTCTGGCTCGCCGCCCACCCTCCGGGCAGTGCACTGATCGACCGCGGGCTCGTCCTCACGCTCGTGATGCATCGTGAGCAACGGCGCTACGCGTTCGGTCCGAGCGGGATGTGGCCCGACTCGGAGCCGGAGCCCGACTGGGACGAGTTCGATGAGCAGCAATCCGAAGGGATCGACGAGGAACTTGGAGCTGAGTCGCTAGCTCCGCGCCCGCACGACGAGCTGAAGAAGTTCGGTTATCCCATCTGGGTCCATGCGGATGCGCTCGGCCACACGGATCCGGCGCGAGTGAGCCTCTGGCTGGAGGAGTCCGGACCGAGCGGAACCCGCGGCCAGGACTCGGAGAAGGCGCCGACGTTCTACCTCGGCGTCGAGCCGATCGACGACCTGTATCGGCGAGGTGATGCACAGCCCTCGGTGGATGCCGCTGTTGCCGACCTCGCGCTCGCTGTGGAGCATCCGGGGCTCGAGGACCTCGAGGACTGGAACAGCGTGATGTTCGACATGCTCACCGCGGTGCGGCAGTACGTGCCGGGGGGCGGAAGATCGTGATCAGCGGAGCGCGTCGAGGTCGATCGACACTCGGTAGGAAACGTCGGTGGTGAACGTGCCGGTCGTCACCGTCTGAACGGTCTCCGCACCGCCTTCCGGCGTCAGTCGGTACTCGACCAGCTTCGGTCCGTCCTCGATCCGCCACATCGCCGGAATACCGAGTTCGGCGTAGCGCAGGGGCTTCGTCTCGCGGTCGATGTTCGTCGACGACGGCGACTCCACCTCGACGACCAGCCGAACGACGTCCGGTGACGCATAGCGCTGTCTCTCGTCACGCAAGTACCTAGGGGCCACCAGTACGTCCGGGGTGAGCGAGTGGCGCACTTGCTCGCCGTCCACCCATCGAATCTCTGATTCGAGATAGGCCCACATTCCGGCGGAGACGCACGCCTTGAGAGCATCACGTACTTCGCCCATTACGTCGTTGTGCCACAGATTGGGGCGAGGGCTCACTATCAGGTTCCCGTCGACGATTTCGGTCCGGTAGGGAACGTCAGCCCGTAGTGCGTCGAGGTCTTCCGCTGTCCACTTGCCGCCCGGCGGCATCGGGATCCGGAAGCGCGGCTCCGCGCTCATGGCGACCTCCTGGAGCAGCCGGCCGCGCGGGGGCGACCCGACACGCGACACATCGTCGAGAGGCAGGCTATCGGGATCCACGGGCTGCGCTCGCATAGCGACACCCTGACACACGTACCAATGAGTTGCAATGTCATTGGTGAACGGCGATCGAGGGGAGCGGCGAGGCGAGACCAGCCGGAAACACATCGCGGTTACGCTGCCGGGCGGACTGCCGACGGGTACCGCGATACCCGGCCGAACCACTAGAGGACAACGCTGTGCACCTGACCCCGCACGAGCAGGAACGACTGCTCATTTCCTACGCGGCTGACCTGGCGCAGCGCCGCCGCCAGCGCGGTCTGCGGCTGAACTATCCCGAGGCGGTCGCGGTGATCACCTCGTTCCTGCTGGAGGCAGCGAGGGACGGCCGCACCGTGTCGGATCTGATGGAGGCCGGGCGCCACGTGCTCGGCCGGGACGACGTCATGGACGGCGTCCCCGAGATGATCGAGGAGGTGCAGGTGGAAGCGACTTTCCCGGACGGGACCAAGCTGGTCACGGTCCACCACCCCATCCCGTGATCCCCGGCGAGATCGTGGTCGCCACCGACCCCGTGCCGCTGCTCACCGGCCGCGACCGGCTCACCGTGGAGGTCACCAACACTGCCGACCGGCCGATCCAAATCGGCAGCCACTACCACTTCGCGGCCGTCAACACCGGCTTGGCGTTCGACCGTCGCGCCGCCTGGGGTTACCGCCTCGCGATTCCGTCCGGTACCGCCGTGCGCTTCGAGCCGGGCGTCGTCCGCGAGGTGGACCTGGTCGCGATCGCCGGTGCGCGGGACGTCCCCGGCCTCCGCCCGGAGTTCGCAGGCCTCCTCGACGAACGCGGCCCCGAGGCATGAGGGAGATCGACCGCAGCCGGTACGCGCTGCTGTACGGCCCGACGACGGGCGACCGGGTGCGGCTCGCCGACACCGATCTCCTCATCGAGGTCGAGCAGGATCTCTCGCGCGGCGCCTCCGCCGGTGAAGAGGTCGTCTTCGGCGGCGGCAAGGTCATCCGGGAATCGATGGGACAGTCCCGCGCCACCCGCGCGGAGGGCGCTCCTGACCTGGTGATCACCGGCGCGCTGATCCTCGACCACTGGGGTGTCGTCAAGGCCGACATCGGCGTGAAGGACGGCCGGATCGTCGGAATCGGCAAGGCGGGGAACCCGGACACCCAGGACGGCATCGACCCGGCTCTGGTGATCGGCCCATCGACCGAGGTGCTGGCCGGCAACGGCAAGATCCTCACCGCCGGCGCGGTCGACAGCCACGTCCACTTGATCGCACCGCAGCAGATCGAGGAGGCGCTGGGCTCCGGCGTCACCACCTGGATCGGGGGCGGCACCGGACCCGCCGAGGGCACCAAAGCGACGACGGTTACCGCAAGCCCGTGGTACCTGGCCCGGATGCTGGAAGCCCTGGACGACTACCCGATCAACGTCGCGCTGCTCGGCAAGGGCAACACGGTCTCGTCGGCGTCGATGGTGGAGCAGCTCAAGGCCGGTGCGTCCGGGTTCAAGCTGCACGAGGACTGGGGTTCGACGCCCGCCGCGATCGACGCCTGCCTGCGGGTCTGTGACGAGTACGGCGTCCAGGTCGCGCTGCACACCGACACACTGAACGAGGCCGGGTTCGTCGAGGACACGATGGCCGCGATCGCCGGCCGGGGCATTCACACGTACCACACCGAGGGGGCCGGAGGCGGGCACGCGCCGGACATCATCACGGTCGCGAGCCACCCGAACGTGCTGCCCAGCTCGACCAACCCGACCCGGCCGCACACCGTCAACACGCTCGACGAACACCTCGACATGCTGATGGTCTGCCACCACCTGAACCCGGCGGTGCCGGAGGACCTCGCGTTCGCCGAGAGCCGGATCCGGCCGTCGACGATCGCCGCCGAGGACGTGCTGCACGACCTGGGTGCGATCTCGATGATCGGGTCGGACAGCCAGGCGATGGGGCGGGTCGGCGAGGTCGTGATGCGGACCTGGCAGACCGCGCACACGATGAAGGTGCGCTACGGCCACCTCTCCGGCGGCGGCCCGGCCGACAACTTCCGGGCCCGCCGGTACGTCGCGAAGTACACGATCTGTCCGGCGATCGCGCACGGCCTGGAGGCCGAGGTCGGCTCGGTCGAGGTGGGCAAGCTCGCCGACCTGGTGCTGTGGGAGCCGAAGTTCTTCGGTGTCCGGCCGCACGTCGTCGTGAAGGGCGGGATGATCGCGTGGGCGCAGATGGGCGACGCGAACGCGTCCATTCCGACGCCACAGCCGATCCTGCCCCGTCCGATGTGGGGCGCGCGCCCGACGGCTGCGAGCGCCACCAGCGTCCACTTCGTGGCACCGGTGGCGATCGAGGACGGTCTGGCGGACCGACTCGCGGTGCGGCGCCGGCTGGCCGCCGTCGCCGATGTGCGACGCCGCGGCAAGGCCGATCTGCCGCTGAACGACGCGACGCCGGAGATCCGCGTGAACCCGGATACGTTCGCGGTCTACGTCAACGGTGACCTGATCGAGGAAGCGCCCGCAGCGGAGCTGCCGATGGCGCAGCGGTACTTCTTGTTCTGAGGGGGTGCGCCCATGCGGCAGGCACTGTTGTTGCTGGCGGACTCCCGGCTGCCGGCCGGAGCGCACGCTCACAGCGGTGGGGTCGCTCCGGCCGTGGACCGCGGGCTCGTCGGCGGGCACGGCCGTGACCTCGCCGAGGTCATGGCGTTCCTGCGCGGGCGACTGCACACCGCGGGCCTGCTCGCCGCCGCCGTGGCCGCCCGCGCGTCCTTCCTCGCTGGTACAGCCGCCGAAACAGCAGCCTCGGGTCGCCGAGACGTGTGGGCCGAGCTCGACGAGGAGGTCGACGCTCGGACGCCGGCGCCGGCGCAGCGGGCGGTGTCCCGGGCGCAGGGGCGGGCGTTGCTGCGGGTCGCCCGGAAGGCGTTCCCCCACCCGCTGCTGGACGCGCTGGGCACCCACCCCCATCACCCGGTGGCGCTCGGCGTCGCCGTTCACGCCGCCGAGGGCACCCCGGAAGAGGCCGCGGCGGTCGCGATCGCCGGGGCGGTCAGCGGCCCGGCGTCCGCAGCCGTGCGGTTGTTGGGCCTGGACCCCCTGGCGCTGACCGCCTCGCAGGCGGCGCTCGCCACGACGGCGGACGCGGTGGTGGCGGAAGCCGCCCGCTACGCCGATCGACCCACGGACGCGCTCCCGGCGTCGTCCGCTCCCCTACTGGACCTGCTGAGCCAGGCCCACGCACGTTCGGAGGTGCGTCTCTTTGCTTCCTGATGACCATGCTCGCGCTCACGCCACCGGCGAGCCGCACGACCACGACGTCTTCGAACAGCACGCGCCGCTGACCGGCGACCTCGCTCCGGTCGACGGCCGCCGGGCGTTCCGCGTCGGCGTCGGCGGCCCGGTCGGCAGCGGCAAGACCGCGCTGGTCGCGGCGCTCTGCCGGACGCTCGGACCGGAGCTGCAGCTCGGCGTCGTCACCAACGACATCTATACGACCGAGGACGCCGACTTCCTGCGTCGCTCCGGCGTGCTCGCGCCCGAGCGGATCGCCGCGGTGGAGACCGGGTGCTGCCCGCACACCGCGGTCCGCGACGACATCACGGCGAACCTCGACGCGGTGGAGGGCCTCGAAGAGACGTTCGCGCCGCTGGAGCTGGTGCTGGTGGAGAGCGGTGGCGACAACCTGACGATGACGTTCAGCCGAGGGCTGGTCGACGTCCAGCTGTTCGTGCTGGACGTCTCGGGCGGCGACAAGGTGCCGCGCAAGGGCGGGCCGGGCGTCACCGGGTCCGACCTGCTCGTGATCAACAAGACCGACCTGGCTCCGCTGGTCGGCGCCGATCTGGGCGTCATGGACCGGGATGCCGCGGCCGTGCGCCGGGGCAAGCCGGTGCTGTTCCAGTCCCTGACCGAGGACCCGTCGGCGTCGGCGGTGGCGGCCTGGATCCGTGAGGCGCGCGATCGCTGGCTCGCGGAGACGTCGGTCACTGCATGAGGGCTAGCGCGCGTGCGGTCGCCGAGCGGGTGGGCGAACGCACGGTGCTGCGTCAGCTCGCCTCGCAGCCGCCGATCGTGCTGAGGCAGACCGACCGGGGTCTCACGATGGTCACCGGCGCCGCCGGACCGCTCGGCGGTGACCGGACCGACCTGACCGTCGTGGTGGGCGACGGCGCGTCGCTGACCGTCGGGTCGGCGGGTGCCGCGCTGGCCCTTCCGGGCGCGCACGGCGGGACGAGCTCCGCGCTGGTGTCGCTGCGGGTGGGTGCGGAGGCGGCGCTGCGGTGGGAGCCGCAGCCGCTGGTGGTGGCGACCGGCGCGGACCACGTCGCGACGCTGGAGGTCTCGCTCGACGTCTCGGCCCGGCTGACGCTGGTGGAAACGCTGGTGCTGGGCCGGCACGCCGAGCAGCCGGGGCGCCTGCGGACCCGGTGGCGGGTACGCCGCGCCGGGCGTCCGCTGCTCGCGCAGGACCTGGACGTCGGGGTCGGCGCGCCCGACGGGTGGGACGGTCCGGCCGTGCTCGGCGGCGCCCGGGTACTGGCGACGGCGCTCGCCGTCGACCCGCGCGGCGCGGCTGCGTCGAACGTCGATACCGCCGCTTCCGGAGTGCGGTGTGACGTCTTGCCTCTGGCCGACCCGGCCGCCGCCCTCGTGGTGGTCACCGGAGCAGACACGGTCCGGGTGGGACGGGCCCTGGACACCGCACTCCGATCGCTGACACCGCACTCCGAAGCGGTGCGTCCCTAGGGCCGGTCAGCCGAGCAGCGGGGCCAAGTTCGGGTGCTCGATCAGACTCCGGGGCGCCGGGCCCGGAAGCAGCAAGCCGCGACGGAGGAAACTCCGGAGGACCTCACTGCCGAGCGCGCCGCCCAGGTGCGGGTGCCCGGCAGTGGCGTCGAGGCACCCCACGGCCAGCTTCCGGCGCCCCACCTGCGGATACGGCACGCCGAGCCGGGTGAGCGAGGCGTCCAGCGTCTCCCCCGGCTGCAGCACGGACTCCGGCTCCGGCCCGGGGACCAGCGCCCCTTCGGCGACGAGCCGGTCGAGCAACCGCACGCCGACCTCGCCCGCGAGGTGGTCGTAGCAGGTCCGCGCGCGGGCGTACGGCGAGCGCCCGGCCTCGGGCAGTGCGGCCGGGCCACCGGCGAGCGTGTCGATCGCGCCGACGAGCGCGCGGACGGCGTCCGGTTGGCGCAGCGTGTAGCGAGTGGACCGGCCGACCCGCACCGGGTCCACCAGACCGGCCGCACGGAGCGCGGCCAGGTGGTTCCCGAGTCGGGACGGCGTGACGCCGAGCAGCTCGGCCAGCGCTGCCTGGGCCAGCCCGTCGTCGGCGAGCAGGAGCCGCAGCGCCTCGAACCGGAGCGGATCACCGATCGCGGCCAGGATCTCCGTTCTCATCACGCCTCCGAGGTTTGACGCTATCCGACATTGACAATTCAGGCTTGCATGAAACGTGACCGCGCCGTGGCCGCTCGGCTCCTCACCGGTACCGCCATCAACGGGGTGGGCGGTGGACTCTGGTTCACCATCTGGGCCCTGTACCTCACCCGGGTGGTCGGCCTGTCCGCCGGCCAGCTCGGCGCTTCCCTGGCCGTGGCCGGCCTCGTGGGCATCGCGCTGTCACTGCCCGGCGGTGCGGTCGCCGACCGGCTGGGCGCGCGGCGGGTGTCGGTCGCGATCAACCTGATCCGCGCCGTGGCCTGTCTCGCGTTCCTCGCGGTCGACGGGCTGCTCGCGCTGACACTGGTCGCCGCGGTGTTCAACGGGGCCCAAGTGGTCGGGTCCGGGGTGGGCAGCGCGCTGATCACCGGGTTGTTCACCGGCGAGCAGCGGGTCCGGATGCTGGCGCGCTCGCGGGCGGCGGTGCATGCCGGCAACACGATCGGCGCCGGGCTGGGCGCTGCCGTGCTCGCGGTCGACCAACGATGGGCGTACGCCGCGGCTATCGTCGCCAACGCGGTCACGTTCGTGGTCAATGCGACGCTGCTGGCGGGCGTACCGGAGACGCCGACGCGTCGCCGGCTCAGCCGGTGGGCCGGGCTGCGGGGTACCGCGATCCGAGATCGCCGCTACCTGGCGGTGATGCTCCCGATCACCGCGTTCACGGCGTGCTGGGCCGTGCAGTCGGTCGGGATTCCCCTGTGGGTGGTGTCCTCGACGGACGCGCCGGCCGCGGTCGCGGCGGCGACCGTGATCGTGAGTTCGGTGCTGATCGCCGCTCTGCAGACCGCGGTGAGCACCCGGGTCGTGACGGTCCGGCGTGGTGCCCGCGCTGCGACGCTGAGCGGCGTCGTGCTCGCGGCCAGCTGCCTGGTCTTCGTACCGGCGGGGTGGGTCGGAGCCGGGTGGGCGTCCGTGATCGTGCTCGGCGGTGGGCTGCTGCACGTGGCGGGAGAGCTGCTGTTCGTCTCCGGTCAGTGGGGCGTGTCCGTGGCGCTGATGCGCGAGGAGTGCCGGGGCGAGTACCAGGGCCTCAACGCGACGCTGACCGGCGCGGTGCAGGAGTTCGCCCCGGCGGCGGTGGCGGCGCTCGTCGGAGGTGTCGGCGCGCTGGGCTGGGTGGCGCTCGCCGGCTTCTTCGTCGCCTGTGCGGCGCCGATCGTGCCGCTCGCCGCGCGCGCCGCCCGAGCCGCGGCGGCTCGTGAGGCCGCCGTTCCGACGGCGTCAGCCGATGCGCTGGCGTGAGTGGGGATCGGCAGCGCGGACGGCGTCGAGCAGGTCGGCGCGAGTGGCCACCGTCGTCCGCGCCCGCCCGAGACTCTCCCCGAGCGCGATCTCCGCGGCGTCGATCGTCCGCCAATCGTCCAAACTGAACACCCGGACGCCACGGTCGGCGAGGAGGGCGGTGAGCGCCTCCCGATCGGGACGCGCGGTACGCGGCAGCGTGCCCGCTGCGGCGTCCGCCAGCAGGGTGTCGACGGTCTCGTGGGCGTCGGACTTGTTGGTGCCGATCACCCCCGTCGGTCCGCGCTTGATCCAGCCGGCGACGTACTCCCCCGGTGCCGGCGCGTCGTCCCGCACCACCCGTCCCCGGTCGTGCGGCACGACACCGGCGGACGCGTCGAACGGCAGGCCCGGCAGCGGAACGCCCCGGTACCCGACCGATCGCACCACGAGCTGCGCCTCGATGACCGCCTGCTCACCGGTGCCCACCAGCGTGCCGTCCGGGGTGAGCGCGGTGCGTTCGGTCAGCACACCCTCGACCCGGTCGGTGCCGAGGATCTCCACCGGCCGGGTGAAGAACCGCAGGTGGACTCCGGTGGGGCGGCCCACGCCGTCCGGGTTCGCCGCCCAGCCGCGCAGCACCTCGACGTTGCGGGCCGCGGCCCGGTCGGCGGCGAGCAGCGCGTCCGTCGCCGGGTGCGGCGCCAGGTCGTCGGGGTCCACGTGCACCGCGACGCCGTCGAGCTTGCCGAGTTCCCGTAGCTCCTTCGTCGTGAACGCGGCGTGGGCCGGGGCACGCCGTCCCAGCAGGTGGATGTCGCGCACCGGGCAGCCGGCGAGAGCGCTCAGGACGTGCTGCGGCATGTCGGTGTGGTGAAGCGCTCCGCAACGCGCCAGCACCCGCCCGACGTCGAGCGCGACGTTGCCCACCCCGACCACGACGGCCGAGCGGACGGCCCGTAGCGCCTCCTCCACCGGCTCCCGATCGACGTCGGGATGACCGCAGTACCAGGCCACGACGTCGGTCGCCGCGAGGCTGCCGGGCAGGTCTTCACCGGGGATGCCGAGTCGCCGGTCGCGGGCGGCGCCGAACGTGTAGACCACGGCGTCGACGTGCCGGCGCAGCTCGTCGACCGTGAGGTCGGTGCCGAGCTCGACGTTGCCGAGGAAGCGGACGGCGGGATCGCGGAGCAGGCGCCAGAGCGTCTCCCGGATGCCGCGGATGCTCAGATGATCGGGCGCTACGCCGTACCGGACCAGCCCGAACGGCGTCGGCAGCCGATCGAGGACGTCGACCTCGACCGGCACGTCGCACTGGCGGGTCAGCGCCTCGGCCGCGTAGATGCCCGAGGGGCCTGATCCGACAACAGCTACCCGAACTGGTCGCTGGTCCACCTCTTCACACTACGTCCGGACCGTCAGCGGTATGCGGGGATTCGGGGAGCCCATCCGGACGCGCCCGGTGCACCGAGCCGGCCAGCGGGCAGCTCGGTCGGACGGTCGGCGTCCGCGTCGCCGGACGCCGCGAGACCGGCCTCGTGCAGGGACCGGATCAGCACCGAGACCCAGCTGCGGTAGGGCGCCCAGCGGTGGGCGACCTCGGTCAGCCGGGCAGGTTCACGGCCCGGTAACGCGTAGAGCTCGACCATCGCCCCGTGCAGCCGCCGCTCGGCCAGCGGGAAGACGTCCGGTGCACCGGCGCCCCGGATGAGCGTCAGCTCGGCCGAGAACGGGCCGACGCCGGGGAGCCGCCGCAGCGCGACCAACGCCTCCGCCGGGTCGAGCCCGCGCAGCCGCTCGCCGGTGAGGCGACCGTCGGCGGCGGCGTGCGCCAGCCCGTGCAGCCACCGGAGCTTGCCGTCGGGGATGCCGTCGAATCCCGGGAGCGCGAGCAGCGTCGCCGGGTCGGGGAACGCGGAGAGCTGGACGCCCGCGACCGTGCGTCGCGCGCCGTGGACCGCGGTGAGGCGGGCCTTGACCACCGCCGCCTGGCTCCTTCGCACCCGATGGCTGAGCACCGCCCAGCAGGCGGCCTCGTACGGCGAGGTGAAGCACACCGGCCGCAGCCCCGGGAACCGCATCTGCAGGCCGGCGACGACCGGGTCGGCGGCGAGCGCCGGAAAACCGCTGCCGTCGACGTCGAGCGAGAGGATGCGGGCGAGTTGAGCGACCGCCCGCTCGCGCAGGTCGTCGGCGAGCGGGGCGTCGGGTTCGGCCACCACCGTGCCGTCGGGTTGCTGACGGATCGCCACTCCCACGACCGGCCAGCGGGCGTCCGGGGTCTCGACCGGGAACGCCAGCCGGAGTACGCCGTCCCCGGCGGCCCGATAGCGCGCTGGGCCGAAACCCTCCAGGAACCGGATGCTCGCAGCCAGGGAGAACGGGCCTCGGGGCGTCAGGATGATCGGGCTGGGCGACTCGGTCGTCACGAGAACGTCTCCTCACCGGTCGACACGATCGAGGACCCCTGTCTACCGGCCACCTCCGACAGTTTCGGCGTCCCCGCCGGTCAGACCGGCGCGAGCAGCCGGTGCGGGGGCGCCGGGAGGGTCACCTCGATCGGATCGCCGGGCCGAACCGCACCGCCGCTGCGCACGACCCCCATGACGCCCGCTTTCCGCACGAGGGCGCCGTGCTCGTCCTTGGCGAGCACGGCCTTCATCAAGCCCGACCGGTAGCCGTTGATCTGTCGGCACGGGTTGCGCAGACCGGTGATCTCGACGACGGCGTCCGAGCCGAGGCGCAGCACCGTTCCGGCCGGGAGCGCCAGCAGGTCGATCCCCCTGGTCAGCACGTTCTCCCCCAGGCCGCCGGGTTCGACCAGGTAGCCATGCGGTGCGAGCTCGTCCAGCAACTCGCTGTGGATCAGGTGGACTTGCCGGAGGTTCGGCTGGGTCGGATCGGCGGCGACCCGGGACCGGTGCTGCACGGTGACGCCCGCGTGCGCGTCGCCCTCCACGCCCAACCCGGCCAGCAGCACGATCTCGGCGACCGACCGCTTGCTGAACCGGTGCTCCGTATCCCTGCTGACCGCGACGACCGAGGGCACGATTGAGGTGTTCACTGGCCGGATTTTCCCAGTTCCGTACCGGTCTCACCAAGCGGTTTGCTCACCAGGGCAGCGACGACATACGCCCGGCCGGCGTGCGCCGGTAGAAACGGTGCACCCGATCCCCGGAAGCGGTCCGTTCGTCGGTGACGAGGTACACCTCGCCGCGGTCGGTGACGGCCATCGACACCGTGCGGAGCTCCGCGACCGGTCGGACGAACCCGTCCGGGTCGATTCGTCGGACGTCGCTGCCGCCCAGGTACACGTTGCCGTCCCGCGCCGTCGCCAGCGTGAAGACGCTCTCCAGACCGACGTCGGTGGCCTGCACGTTGTTCCGCAGCGGCCCAGGGCTTCCGTCGCCGGCGAACGTCCGGATGAAGCCGGAGCCAACCCGGATCACGCGGATCCGCCGGTTTCCCTGGTCGGCCACGTACAGCCGGAGGCCCGCCGTGTCCACGGCCACGGCCGTCGGGGCGTTGAGCAGTGCCCTGCTCGCGTAGAGGCCGTCACCGCCGAATCCTCGCTGACCGGTGCCCGCGAACGTTTCGATCATCCCGTCGTTCCGGACCCGGCTGATCTGGTTGCGCTGCTGCTCGGTGATCCAGAGCACGCCGTGCCAGCTGACCGCGATCGAGAACGGCTCGGACAGCCGCACGCGGGTTCCCAGTGTCCGGCCGTTCACCGGCCGGGTGCCGCCCCCCGCGACCGTACTGATCCGGCCGGTCGGGGTGACCTTGCGGACGCGCCGGTTGCCCAGGTCGGCGATGTAGAGGTTGCCTGCGCCGTCCACGGCCAGCGGCCCGGGGTTGCTCAGCGTCGCCCGCACGGCCGGCCCGCCGTCGCCGGAGAACCCCTCCCGTCCGGTGCCCGCCACGACGACGCCGCCGGAACGGTGCACCGAACGAGCGTCGAACCGGCGGACCTGGCTGCGCGCCGGGTCGGAGACGTACACGGTGGCGCCGACCGTGGCCACACCGCCCGGTCCGGGGACGACGACCGGGCGGGCGGCGAACCGGCTGACGCCGAGCCCGACCACGACCGCGACCAGCGCTGCGCCGAGTACCGCCGCACCGATCGCCAGTGCCCGGCCGGGCGCGCCGGGACGGCCGGGGCGGAGGCATCCGGTGGGGCGCCCGAGGAGCCACCGCGGTGTCGCCGGGACGACTCGGACGCCCGACCGCGGCTCACCCGTCGTCATGAGGTCCGGTCCGGCGCGGATCTCCGCCGAGCGGGCCGGCGGCAGCGCCGGGCGGTTCCGGGCCGCAGGCAGCCGCGGGTACCGGAGGCGGGCGGTCACCGCCCCCGACAACGCGGCGTCGGCCGGCTCGGACGAAGACGGGTCGGCGTGGGCCGGTGGCGCGGTGACGTCACTGGTCGGCCCGTCGCGAAGTACCTCGTCGATCCGGGCCGGCGGTAGGCCCCAGGGCCAGTCGGGTAGGTGGCGACCGACCGTGGTCTCGAACGGCCGCACCACGCCGCCGCGCCCCGGCCCGGTCGACCGCGCCACGTCCCGCAGCTCGTCGTCGATCCGCACCGGCAGCCCGGCGCGGGAGAGCCAGTCCGCGCCGAACGTGGCCGCCGCCGCGGTCGCGAGGTCAAGCGCGTAGGCGCGCGCGGTCGGCTGCCGGTCGTCGAGGTCCTTGGCCAGCCCGCGCAGGACGACGGCGGCCACCCGGGTGGCGACGTCCGGCATCGGCGGTGGCGGCTGGCTCAGGTGCTGCAGCAGCATCGCCGCCGGCGGCAGGTCGACCGAGAACAGTGGCCGGCCGGTGAGCAGCCCGTAGAGCACGACGCTGAGCGAGTACAGGTCGGTGCCGGGCCCGAGGTGGCCCAGCGATGCCTGCTCCGGAGCCATGTAGACCGGCGACCCGACGAATCCGCTCGACGTCGTCGCGGTCCGATCCAGCAGCTTCGCGATGCCGAAGTCGGTGACCTTGACGATCCCGTCCCCGCCGAACAGCAGGTTGTCCGGCTTCACGTCCCGGTGCAGCACCCGGCGCCGGTGGGCGGCCTCCAGTGCGTCGGCGACCGCGAGCCCGAGCGCGCACGCGTACTCCGGCGTCACCCGGCGGAGTCCGCGGGCGCCGAGGCTGCCGCCGCTCAGGCGCTCCATCACGAGCAGGCACAGGCCGTCGTGCTCCACGTAGTCGTGGAGCCGGACGATGTGCGGGTGGTCGAGCTCGGCGAGGAGCTGCGCCTCCGCCAGGAAACGATCACCTCCAACCACGTCGCGCTCAGCGGTCCGGGAGAGCACCTTGACCGCGACCTCGCGGCCGAGCCGACGGTGGCGCGCCGCGAGGACCAGGCCGAACGCGCCACGCCCGAGTTCGGCACCCAGCGCGTAGCCGGGTAACGCCTCCTCGATACGCGCCCGATCGACGATCATCCGGAGTGTCCGTTCGGTTGAGGAATGGCCTCCTGGTGCGACGGTCGGAGTAATCCTCCTTGTCCGGTACGTCGGCCACAACGCGCGCCGCATATCGACCCGACAACGGCGCAGGGTTGGTTGTCGCGCTTTCCGGGCGGTGGGTGGGGTGGTTGTCGCCCTAACCGGGCGCTGGATGCGGTGGTTGTCGCCCACTCCGGACGCTCGGTGGAGTGGTTGTCGCCCTAACCGGGCGCTGGATGCGGTGGTTGTCGCCCTAACCGGGCGCTGGATGCGGTGGTTGTCGCCCTAACCGGGCGCTGGATGCGGTGGTTGTCGCCCTAACCGGGCGCTGGATGCGGTGGTTGTCGCCCTCTCCGGGCGGCGCGCGCAGTGGTTGTTGCGCTTTCCGTGCCATGGCACGGGAAGCGCAACAACCATCTGGCGACCACCCGGAAACAGCGACAACGGCGTCCCGCCGTTGCCCCCACGGTCACTCCGCTCCGCAGGCGTGGCCACGACCGTAGAAAATCCGCCGGCCGGCCGGGACGCACGTGGGGTGCCGGTCGTTACAGGTGTCACCAACCGTGGGAGGAATGGCATGACCGCACTCGCCACCGATCGGCGGTTCCGCTTCGGACTGATCGCCGGTCCGAATCAGAGCGGTACCGACTGGGTCGCGCTCGCCCGCCGCGCCGAGGCGCTCGGGTACGACACGTTGCTCGTTCCCGACACCCCCGATCACGGTTCGCCGCTGCCGGCGGCCGGGATGGCCGCCGGTGCGACCACGACCTTGCGGGTGGGCACGTTCGTCCTGGTTGCGCCGGTCCGGACGCCGGCGTCGATCGCCCGGGACGCCGCCACGCTCGATCGCTTGACCGGCGGCCGGTTCGAACTCGGTCTCGGCACCGGACGTCCGGGCAGCGAGCGACTCGCAGCGCTCCTCGGCACCGAGTTGCCGCCCCCGGCCGAGCGGGTCGACCGTGTTGCCGCTGCGGTCCGGGCGGTTCGCGAGCAGGGCGACGGACCCCGGATCCTGATCGCCGGCGCCGGATCCCGCATTCTCACGCTGGCCGGGCAGGTCGCCGACACCGTGACGTTCGCGCTGCCTCCTTCGAGTGACGACGCCGCGCTGGCCCAGGCCGTCGCGCTCGTACGGGATGCCGCGGGCGATCGGTTCGACCGGGTCGAGCTCGCGACGAACCTGATGGCCGTGGGTGAGCGTCCGGTGCCCGGCCTCAGCGAGTGGCTCGGTGGCACACCGGCCGAACTGGCGGCGGCCGGATCGATCGCCGTGCTGGTCGGCTCGCCCACCGAGATGGCCGATCGGCTGGCCCGGCGGCGGGACGCGGTCGGCGCGTCCTACGTGACGCTCAACGCGAGCGCGATCGACGACCTCGCCCCGGTCGTCGAGCGCCTCGCAGGCGCCTGAGCCGGGGCACCTAGAGGTCGTCGGCGGCTCGTAGCGCCAACCCCCACGCGACGGCGTAGCGGTGGCCGAGCGCACCCGCGACGTTGCCGCGGCCGAGACCGACGCCGTCCGGCAGCACGGCGTCGACCACTCGTAGCACCTCGTCGTCGCCCGCCGGGCCGCCGACGACCAGCACGGTGCCGCCCGGATCGCCGGCCGCGGCGAGACCCCGCCGGACGGCAGTCCCGAGCACCGCCTGTTTGAGCGCCAACCGGAACGCCCGCCACTCCGCCGGTCCGATCCGGACGGTGATCGGCAGCATCCCCGCCGGCCCCGGCGCGGCCAGCCACCCGACGGCCCCGGCCGACTGCGGTGCCGGCAGGAACACCTTGTCCCCGTCCTCCTGCACGGCCAGCTGCGGCGTCTCCACCCGCACGGCCGGGCCGCGCTTCGCCCACTCCGCGACTCCGCGCGTCACGTCCAGGCCGAGTGCGACCGCGGCGGTCAGCAGGTCCCCACCGCCGGCGAGCACCTGCTCCCCGTCCGGTCCGACGACGTCGACCGTCCCGCCGCCGAGATCCACGACGACGACGTCCGGTGGGGCACCCGGTGTCGTCGAGGCGCCGGACAGCGCTGCCGCGGCCTCACTCGGCGCGCGGACGACCGGCGTGTCCAGCGCCTCGGCGAGCAACTCGTCGGCGGGTACCGGACCGGCGGACGGCAGCAAGCCCGCCAGCGCGTATCCGCCGGTGCCCGCCCCGGCTCGGAACAGCAGCGACGAGGTGAGCGCGCCGACGTCCACGAGCGCGAGGTCGGCCACCTCGATCGGCTCGCCGCCGTCGACGGCGTACTGCGGAAACGCGCCTGGCCGGGCGTCAGCCGAGAGACGGGCGGCCTCGACGAGGGAGACCGCGCCGCTCGGCGTCCGGACCCAGCTCGGGAGCGGATCAGACGACCTGGCCGACACCGGACCGCCGACCGTCACCACGGCGCTGGACACGTCGGCCAGCCGCCGGGCCACCCGGCGCAGCAGGCCGGTCTCGGCCGGCGCGGCACCGAACGAGCCGGCCAGGAACAGCGGGTCGGTCAGCCGCCGCAGCGGTCGTCCGGGCGGAACGACCTCGACCGCGACCAGCGCCGCACCCGCCACCGCGGCGAGGTCCACGCCGTCGACGACCGGCACCGGGGCGTCCAGCCGGTTCGCCACCAACCGGGCCTCGTCGGCGGCGAGCAGCACCGCGACGATCGGGGCGCCCGCGGCGAGCAGCGTCCGCAACCGGGGGGCAGCCTCCCGGTAGCCGGCGGCCACCAGAGCGACCACGGGCTCCCCCGCCGCCGGCACCTCGCCGAGTGGCACCGGCCGTCCGACGCCGACCCCCGATCCGCCCGGCGACGCCACGCCGGCGACCGGCACGGCGAAGCGCCCGGTGTCGGGCGGCGGTTCCGGCACGGTGGCGGTCGAGGTACGGACCGGGCGCAGCGGCGCCACCGCGGCGAGCGTCACCTCCGCGGACGCCCGCCGGGCCAGTCGGCGTACCAGCGCGGCGGCGCCCTGGATCGAGGACGGCGATCCCTTCGGCCCGCGGGTCATCGTCCGATCCCAGGCGACCGGCGTCCGCGTGAGGGCGTCGGCGAGCACGACCTCGGTGGTGGCGTTCCCGATGTCGACGCCGGCGACGAGTCTCAGCGGCACAGACCGCGCCGCTGGTAGACCGACGCGGCCTCGCGCACCAGCCCGGCGTTGATCACGGCGCCGCGGGCCGAGAGCCAGTCCGCAGTCTCCTGCAGCTCCTCGAACGTACTGCGCCGGGGCCGCAGCGCCTCGTAGATCCGCATCACGTCGGCGTCGTCGAGCGCGGTGAGTTCGGCGGCCCGGCGGAAGTTCGCAGCCAGCTGCGGATTGGCGTGCTCCTCCGCGACGTGCGCCTGGTGTTCCAGGGTCTCGGGGTGAATCCGCAGGTCGTCGGTGGTCACCTCGCCGGCTCGCACCGCATCGAGCGTCACCGAATCCAACGGCAGTCCGGAGAATGCCTTCGCCGGGAAAGCGGCCTCAGCAGTCGGTCGCAACGAATTCATCCGCCACCTTCAGCTCGTCCGGGCCGACCGGCGCGCAGCACCCGCGCTCGACGGCGATCAGCGACACGACCGCGGTGTGGTACCGCGCCTCGATCGCCTCGTCGGTGTAGGGGTTCTTCGCCGGCTCCGGCGTGGCGCCGCGGGCGTGCCGGGCCGCGTTCACTCCGAGCAACCGGTAGTGGCCCCGCTCCAGCACCGGCGCGACCGAGTAGAGCTCCAGGTTGGCCAGCGGCGGCAGGTCGCGACGGTGGATCAGCGCGGTGCCCTTGGCCTGCAGGCCGACCGAGACACCGGAGCCGGCGAGCCGGGCGGCCGACAGCCCGATCATGCCCAGGTCGAGGGTGTCGTTGATCCGGACGACGCGCCCGAGGCAGCCCTCCTCCTCGATTCCAGCCAGGATCTCCCGGAGCACGTCGACGACCGGCAAGCCGGAGAGCGTCCGCCAGATCTCCCGACCCGTCGCCGGGGACACCCCGACCACGACCTCGCGAGGATCCGAACCAGCCATCGCCGGGGCCACCACCGAGAGGGCGTCCGAGGCCCAGGACGCCTGCTCGGCGCGGAGGTCCTCGACCGAGCGGGCCTGCCGGATCGAGTCGATCTCGGTCTGCCGGGACGGCGACGGCTCGTAGCCGGTGCCCGGGCCCGCGTAGTCGTTCGGATCGGTCACCAGCGAGAGCACGTCCATGTCCGGCGTGAAGATCGCCGCGGTCTGCAGGTAGTCGCCGACCACGCGGGCCTTGAGCATCGCCAGCACCCGTTCGGCCTCCTCCTCGAAGCCGGACTCGGCCAGCGCGGTGACGACGTCGACCATCGACAGGCCGGACTCCCGGATGGTGCGGGCCGCATTGAGGATCGTCAGCGCGTCGGCGCTCCCGGAACCCTCCAGGTCCTTGGAGCCGACGGCGTCCACGGCGGCGTCCACCGCCTCGTCGGACAGGTCGGCGAGGCCGAACCACCGGTACACCGCCTGCACCGCCTCGGCGGCCCGGCGCCGCAGCGCCTCCAGCGACTCCGGCGGTGCGGTCGTCAGACCGCCGTCGACGCCCCAGTCGCGCTGGAGCACAAGCCAGTCGTCGAGATCCTCGGCGTTCCAGTTGCTCGGGCCGAACATGTTGTCGTAGCGCTGGATCGTGCCGAAGCCGCTGCAGACGAAGTCCGAGCCGGCCAGCAGGATCGGCAACGTGCGGGACGTACGGCGGACGTCCGACTCGCTCATCAGGGCGTCGTTGCCGGTGCAGGCCTCCAGGTTGCGGGCCATCACCAGAACGTTCTCGGCCATCAGTTCGCGGACGCCCGCGGGCACCGACGCCGCCACCGAAGCCCCGTCGATGCCACCGTTCTGGACGCCCTGCGCGCCGATCGCTCGGGCCAGCGCGACGCAGCGGGACTCCAGATAGAGCATCGAGCGACGCTCGGCGCCGCCCATCAGCACCTCGGCACCCGCCCCGGACGACACCCGCATCTTGATGCCCCTGGATGCGTACGCCGAGGTCAGAAACGCCTTCGACCAGGGCGTGTCGTCGCCGTCGGTGAACACGCCCTCGGTGCCGTAGAGCGACACGGTCTCGGCGTAGGAGACGAAGCCGCGCAGGCCGAGCTCGAGCTCCAACGCCTCCTCGACCGAGCACTGCACGAGCACTCCGGCCGCGCCGACCGCGGCGCCGACGCTCACCGCGACCGCGTTGGACGGCGCGTCGGCCAGCACCGGCACCGTCGTCTCCAGCTCGCGGAATCCGTAGGCGGCAGCGGTCGCGGCGTCGGCGGCGAGCAGCAGCGGATCGTCGGCGCGGTTGGTGACGTGCCCCTGGTTGCTGGGCGTCCGGCGGGCCCGCAGCTTGGTCATGGCCATCGTCAGCTCGGCCGGGCGCAGTAGTGCCAGCACGCGGGCGAGCTTCGCCGGTGTGCAACCGTCCACCAAGCGCACCACCGCACTCCGAGGCACGGCGAAGTCGACCATCCGCCGGGCGATCTCGACGTCCGGCAACGCCATCGCCTCCTCGGCGACGGCCAGGTCCAGCCCGTGCGCGGCGATGAACGCGTCGATCGTGTCGAAGTCTGCCTCAGCCACTCCGTCCAGCTCGACGACGCGGCCGTCGACCAGCCGCAGGCTCGGTTCCGGGTCGTACGGCGAGCGCAGCGCCACCAGGCCGAGTTCGACGTTCTCGACCGCGAACCCATCGAGGTTCACGCGCTGGGCGTCCAGGTCGCGGATTCGCCCCACCCGCCGATCGACCATGCACTCTCCTCTTATCCGCGTACTTCGGTCAGTTCACCGGACGACGTCCGCTGATAGATCGTGTTCCGTGAGATGAAGTAGACGAGACCGTCCGACCCGGCCGCTACCGCGTCGATGTACCGGCCGCTGACCAGCTCCCGCGCGGAGCCGCCGTTACGCAGCTCGCAGAGGCCGTACGAGCCGACGTAGAGCGCGCCGTCGTCGCCGGCCGCGAGCGTGTCCGGCCCGTTGTACACGATCTTCGACGGGCAGTCCGCCAGCGTGCCACCGCCCGCCACCTGCGTCATCTCACCGCCGACCTGGAAGCCCCAGACCAGGCGGTGCCCGCGGTCGGCGACGTAGACGCGCCCGTCTCTGCCGACGGCGATCGACCGGATCTGTTCGAGTCCGGCGGCGGCCTCCGGAGCGTCCTCGCCGGTGTCCTCGGGCGGGTTCTGGGCGACGATGGTGAGTCCGTTGGTGCGGAGTTGACGCACGCGCGGTGCGCCGCTGCCGGACTCGGCGATGTAGAGCTGCCCGGTGCGGCTGGTGGCGATGACGAAGAAGTTGGGCAGCGCTGCCGCCTGCGGATTCGTGAGGTCGTCGGCTTCGTCGGCGGTCGGCTCGGCACCGACCACGGTTCGGATCTTGCCGTCCGACGTCACCTGGCGGATCCGGCGCTCGGCGGTGTCGGCGATGTAGAGGCTGCCGTTCGGTCCGAGCGCCAACGACTGCGGGTAGGACAGCTGGGCGTCCTTGGCCGGGCCTCCGTCACCGCCGGAGCCGGGCTTGACCGCGGGGCCGACGCCGGCGACGACCGTCACCTGTCCGGACCGGCTGATCTTCCGCACCTGCCGGTTGGAGACGTCGCTCAGGTACAGGTCGCCGGACGGGCTGACGAGCAGGCCGCGCGGCGTGGACGTGCGAATGGCGGGGGTGCCGTCGCCCTGGTCGGAACTCCACGGCGCGAGCACGACGAGGACCGCCGCGCCGATCACCGCCAGCGTGGCCACCCCGATCACCCACGGACGCCGGTACCACCGACGGCGCGGTGGTCGGTCGTCGTCGTCCTCCGGTGGCAGGTCGTCCGCGGGCAGCAGGGCGTGGCGGCTGGGGTCGGCGAACGTCTCCGGACCTCGGCGGACGAGTCCCGGCCCGGTCGGCGCGCCCGCGGGATCCGGCGGCGGGGGGGCACCGACGGGTCCGGCCGGAGCACCGCCCCGCGGGATGCCGCTCACCGGAGCGCTACTGACCGGGACGCTGCTCACCGGGGCACCACTCACCGGCGCGTCACCGGTCGGAGCGCCCGTCTGCGGGGCTCCGGTCGTCGGGGCACGGGTCAGGGCGGGCGCGGCCCCGTTCGCTGTGGCCCCGTTCGCTGTGGCCCCGTTCGCTGTGGCCGCGTTCGCCGGGGCACCCGCGAGCGACGGGAGCGAAACGCTCGCCCGAGCGGTCCGCTGGGGGGTGTCGGCCGCGGCGGAACCCGCGGCCCGGCCGTGTGCGGCCTCCCGCACCCGACCGCTCACCTGCACCGGGACGACGACCTGGTCGAGCCAGTCCGGCCCGAGCGCCCCGGCCGCGGCGTACCCCAACTCCACCGCGAATTCGAAGGCCGACCGCTGTCGCTCACCGGCGTCCTTGCTCAGCGACCGGTCGATCACCGCAGCCAGCTGCCGGGGCACGTCGGAGAGCCACGGAGCGGGGACGTTGACGTGGTGGTGCAGCAACGCGGAGAGCGGCAGGTCACGGCTGAACGGCAGCCGTCCGCTGAACAGCTCGTACAGCAGGACGCCGAGCGAGTACACGTCGGTGGCGGGACCGAGCCGGAACCCCTGGATCCGCTCCGGCGCCGTGTAGGCCGGCGTCCCGGACGCCGCGCTGATCAACGACGCACCGTCGGAAGCCGTACCGAAACCCACCACCTTCAGCGTGCCGTCGCTGGTGTAAATCAGATTTTCCGGGCGAACGTCGCGGTGCAGGATGCCCCGCTGGTGCACCGCGCCGAGCGCATCGGACACCGCGAGCCCCGCCCCGCACGCCTCGACGGCGGTCATTCCGGGACGTTGGTGCAGCATCGGGCCGCCGACGTGCTCCATGATCAGCAGGCACAGGCCGTCATGTTCCACATAGTCATGAATCCGCACGATGTGCGGGTGGTCGAGCTCGGCGAGCGCCGTCGCCTCGGCGAGGAATCGATCCCGCAGCAGGGCGTCGGTGTCCCCGTCCGCCAGGACTTTGACGGCGGCCTGCCAGCCGATACGGCGGTGCCGGGCGGCGTACACGACGCCGTAGCCGCCTCGGCCGATCCGCTCGCCGACTTCGTATGCCGGTAACGCGGCGTCCAAGCGCTCGCGATTCATCAGCATGGTCCACGTCCGTCCCGTTACTCGGGCCCCGCAGCCGAAGCGGTTGGTACGAACGCGATTCTGCCGAGCTAGGGGGACTAGGGGGAATTGGCGCCGGAAAGTATAGGTAGATGCCGACCGATTCGGTAACTCTTCTCCTCTGTGGCGGTCACACAAAGTCCCCCGAACGGCCAATGTGTTCATGGTGCGGAATCCGTAGGAGCCGAGTAGGGCCACTTGTCAGCGGCGGCCTTCGCACACGCCACGTCCTGCTCGACGGTTCCCCCGCTGACGCCGACACCACCGACCACGCGACCGCCCGACCAGAGCGGCTTGCCGCCGCCGAAGCAGACGTAGCGGCCACCCGCCGCCGACGCGAGGCCCTGCAGGGGTCCGCCCGGTCCGGCGAGGACGCCGAGCACGTCGGTCGCGACCCGGTGGGCGACCGCGGTGTAGGCCTTGTCGACGGCGAGCGTGGGGCCGGCGATCTCGGCGCCGTCCATCCGGACGAACGCGACCAGGTTGCCGCCGCCGTCCACGACCGCGACCGAGACCAGCGCACCGACGTCCCTCGCGCACGCCAGCGACGCAGCGCAGAGGAGCAGGGCGGTGTCCAGATCCGGCGCCTCGCTCATGACTGTTCTGCGCGCCAGGCGGCGCCGATCGCCCGGAGCCGGGCGTGCACGCCGCCCATCGCGGTGACGCCGGGCAGCGCGTACTTGGGGAGCTTCGCCGTCATCGTGTAGACCACGTCGACGACGTTCGCGACCGGCGTCAGCGTGGCCTGCGAGACGAGTTGGTAGGCGTCGAGCGCGCTCAGGCCCGATTCGGTCGCGACCCAGCCGACCAACTCGCTGTGGGCGATCCGGAACGCGTCCTCCAGCGGCTTGGTGGAGCCGGTCGTGATCAGGTAGTCGTCGCTCTCGATCCGCGGCCAGCGGCACGGGTGTCCTTTGACGACGTCGACGACGAGCGCGGTGTCCATCGCGGTCTCGACCGCCACCCCGCAGGTCTCCCCCTCCCCCTGCCTGGCGTGACCGTCGCCGAAGCTGAACAGCGCCCCCTCGACGTTGACCGGCAGGTAACAGGTGACGCCGGCGCGCATCTCCGGGGTGTCCATGTTGCCGCCCCAGTCGCCCGGTGCCAGCGAGTTGCGCACCTCGCCGAGTGCGGGCGCCACCCCGACCGTGCCGTGCATCGGGTCGAGCGGCAGGTCGACGGTGAAGTTCGAGTCCAGCGCCCGGTAGCGCACGGTGCGCGCGACGGTGTCGAGGTCGTAGACCCAGGTGCGCTCGGGTAGGGCCGCGTGCAGCAGGGGCGTCACCGGCGTCGCGGTCAGCGCACCGAAGAACGGCACGGTGGTGCTGACGCCCCAGGTCTCCCGGGGCTCGATCGAGATGAAGTGCACGGCGAGCGTGTCACCGGGCTCGGCGCCCTCGATGTAGAACGGACCGGTCTGGGGGTTGAGGTAGCGCGGGTCGCACAGCTCCGAGGGACGGTCGTCGACCGACCGGACGACGCCCGCGAAGCAGTCCCGCGTCCAGGTCGTGAGCACGGTGCCGGGGCGGATCGACGCGACCGGGGCCGCACCGCCGAAGGTGTAGACCAGGCGCGCCGGATCGGTGTCCGGGTCGGGTTGGAAGTCGAACGTCAGCACCGTTCCCCCTCCGTCCGTGAAGACCTACGTGGGTCCCCTACGTGGGTCATAGCCCACGTAGGTCTTCACAACAAGAACTCAGCGCTCGTGCGACTCGGACATCACGGTGGAGCCGATCCGCTCGAACCGCTCCGGGCTGCGGTACTTCAGCACCAGGGCGCCGAGCACGCCGAGAACACCGACGCCCAGCACGATGTAGGGCGTCGCCTTGAACACCGGGCTGCCCGCGGCCGCACCCGCCGCGAAGTCGATGTTGCTGAACAGCAGGTAGACGACGTAGAGCATGCCGATCGCCCCGATCAGCGGCGCCAGGAACGTCCGCCACCAGCTCGCGGTCTCCGGGTGCTTCTTGCGGACGTGGAAGTACCAGATCACCGCGACCGAGCAGATCGACTGAACGATCAACAGCGCCATCGTGCCCATCAGAGCCATCAGGCCGTACTGGTGGATGTAGGCGACGTCCGGCGCGGCGTCGGTCGGCTTCTGCAGGAAGAAGAAGCCGAGCGTGATCACCAGCACGATTCCGCTCTGGACGATCGACGCGATGTGCGGCGACCCGTGCTTGCCGTGGGTGGAGCCGAGCGTCCGTTGCAGCCGGCTGGAGACGCCGTCGCGGCCGAGCGCGTACAGGTAACGGGACGCGGCGTTGTGGAACGCCAGCGCGCAGGCGAACGATCCGGTGACGACCAGGACCAGGTAGACGTCCTTCACCCAGCCGGCCAGGTACCGGTCGGTGATGCCGTAGAAGAGGTCGAACGGGTTGCCGGTACTACCCCGGGAGATCGCGATCGCGTTGTCGAGCCCGTTGCCGGCGATCGCCATCCAGGAGACGAAGACGTAGAACAGGCCGAGCCCGATCACCGCGATCATCGTGGCCCGCGGCACGATCTTCTTCGGGTCCTTGGACTCCTCGCCGTAGACCGCGGTGGTCTCGAAGCCGACCCACGACCAGAACGCGAAGAACAGACCGATCGCGGCGCTGCCGGTGATCGCCGCCTGCGGGTCGCTCGCGACCGCGGAGAACGCGTTGGCCGGGTTGAGTGCGCCGGTCTCCAGACCGGTCGGTCCGCCGCCGCGCACCAGGATCGCGATCGCCAGCGCGGCCAGGATGATCACCTCGGCGACGAGGAAGACGCCGAGCACCTTGCCGGAGAGCGAGATCTCGAAGTACCCGAGCGCGGCGATGATCGCGATCCCGATCAGCGCGTAGACCAGCCAGCTGATCTCCGGGCCGCCGAAGTTCTCGATCGTGCTCTTGGTGAACGACGCCAGGATGCCGATCAGCGACGCCTCGAACACGACGTACGCGAGCGTCGCCATCAGACCGGCGCCCATTCCCCAGACCTTGCCGAGGCCGTGGGAGATGAAGCCGTAGAACGCACCGGTGGTGGTGATGTGCTTGGCCATCGTGACGTAGCCGATCGCGAAGATCGTCAGGATCACGGTGGCGAAGAAGAAGCCGGCCGGGGCTCCGATGCCGTTGCCGAAACCGATCGCGATCGGCACGTTGCCGGTCATCGCGGTGATCGGCGCGGCGTTGGCCAGCGCGATGAAGAGCACGGCCCAGAGCCCGATCGTGCCGGGCTTGAGGCGGTGCACCTCGTGCGGCGCCAACCCCTCGGTCTCGGCCGCGACGGTGGTGTTCACCGCACCGTCGTCCTTGGTGGTACTCACAGGCCCACGCCCTTCCTGACAGCGCGAAGTAACGGGATGTTCGTCAGGGGCGCGACGCCGCGTCCGGAATTGGTTCGCAAAAAACTGCGGGGATTTGGTACCGAACCGGCAAGCCGCCGTCACAGCACGGGGGGATAGTGGCACCACGCAGACCCGCCGATCAATATCCGGCCGGTTACGGTCTCGTTTCCGAGCAACCATTTGACGAAACGGTCGGACCAGGTCTAGTTGTTGGGCCTACCGTTGGGCGTTAGCTCGACGTACCGCAGTGCCGCGGATGCCCCCGGACCCCGGCGCGGAAGGTCAGTAGATGACCGTTCAACCCGACCAGACCACCGACCGTGTCGCCGAACTGGCGGCCGCACTGTCCACCGGCGGCTTCCCCTGGGCCTCCAAGGACGCGATGCTCAGCGCCTCGGAGGCGTACTGGAACCCGGGCAAGACCCGGTTCTGGATCGACGAGGGCGTTCCGCTGGTGATCGACCGGCGCGAGGGCTACCACCTGCACGACGTCGCCGGGCACACGTTGATCGACGTCCACCTCAACGGCGGGACGTACAACCTCGGGCACCGCAATCCCGACGTGGTGGCCGCGGTGACCCGCGCGCTCGACCGGTTCGACGTCGGCAACCACCACTTCCCGTCGCTGGCCCGGACCGCGCTGGCGGAGGCCCTGATCCGCACCGCGCCACCCGGGCTCGCCAAGGTCGTCTACGGCAGCGGCGGCGGCGAGGCCGTCGACATCGCGATCAAGTCCGCACGGCACGCCACCAAGCGGCGCAAGATCGTGTCGATCGTCAAGGCCTACCACGGCCACACCGGGCTCGCGGTGGGCACCGGCGACGACCGGTTCTCCCGGATGTTCCTCGCCGACCAGCCGGCCGACTTCCCCCACGTCGAGTTCAACGACCTCGGCGCGATGGCGGACGCCCTGCGCGGTGACGACGTCGCCGCGGTGATCATGGAGACGATCCCGGCCACGTACGGCTTCCCGATGCCGGCACCCGGTTACCTCGCCGCGGTCAAGCGGCTCTGCGAGGAGCACGGCACGCTCTACATCGCCGACGAGGTGCAGACCGGGCTGGGGCGCACCGGTGAGCTCTGGGGCATCACCAAGCACCACGTCGAGCCGGACCTGCTGATCACCGGCAAGGGGCTGTCCGGCGGGATCTACCCGGTCACCGCGGTGCTGGCCAGCGACCGGGCAGCGGCCTGGCTCGACGAGGACGGCTTCGGGCACATCTCCACCTTCGGCGGCGCCGAGCTGGGATGCGTCGCGGCGCTCACCGCCCTGGACCTGACGCTCCGCCGCTCGACCCGGGAGAACGTCGCGGCGCTCACCGAGCTGTTCGCCGACGGGCTGGCGTCGATCCGGGCGGAGTTCCCGGACTGGCTGGTCGGGATCCGCCAGGACGGACTGGTCATCGGCCTGGAATTCGCGCACTCCGAAGGCGCAAAGCACGTGATGCGGCGCCTCTACCAGGGCGGCGTCTGGGCAATCTTCTCCACGTTGGACCCGCGGGTGCTGCAGTACAAACCGGGCCTGCTGGTGACGCCGGAGCTCGCCGCGGACATCCTGGAGCACACCCGCACCGCCGTGCGGCTCTCCCGGGACGACGTCCGGTGATCGCGGAGGCGGCAGTCGCTCGGTACGGGTGCTCCCCGGGCACCACCGTCGAGCTGCTCAACGTCTCGGAGAACGAGACCTACCTCGTCCGCGACCCGGCGAACGACGCGGCCACCGTGCTGCGGGTGCACCGTCTCGGCTACCACCCGCCCGGCGCGATCCCGTCCGAGCTGGCGTGGCTCGACGCGCTCCGCACCGAGGCCGGCATCCGCACGCCGCGGGTTCTACCCGCCACCGACGGCTCGCGGGTCGTCACGGTCGCTGATCCAGCCGGCGGCACACCCCGCGACTGCGTGCTGTTCGAGTTCTTGCCCGGCCTGGAGCCCGCCGAAGACGACCTGGTCACCGACTTCGAACCGCTCGGCGCGCTCACCGCACGGATGCACCAGCACGCCCGCACCTGGCGACGCCCGTCCGGGTTCGTCCGCTTCCACTGGGACGCCGACGCCGCGTTCGGCACGCCCGACGGCCCGGGCCGCTGGGGTTCGTGGCGGGCGGCACCCGGCATCGGGCCCGCCGAAGCCCACGTGCTCGCGCGGTTGGAGTCGACGCTGCGCGACCGGCTGGGCCGGTTCGGCACCGGCCCGGAGCGGTACGGGCTCATCCACGCCGACCTCCGGCTGGCGAACCTGCTGGTCTCCGACGGAGACGCGGGGCGCGTGGTCAGCGTCATCGACTTCGACGACTGCGGGTTCGGTTGGTACCTCTACGACCTCGGCGCGGCGCTGAGTTTCGTCGAGCACCTACCCGAGGTGCCGGAGGTCATCGACGCGTGGGCGCGCGGCTACCGCTCGGTCGCTCCGCTGTCCGCCGAGGACGAGGCCGAGCTCTGGACGTTCGTCCTGTTCCGCCGCTTGCTGCTGGTGGCGTGGATCGGCTCGCACGCCGATGTGGACACCGCAGCCGAACTCGGAGCCGACTACTGCCGCGGCAGCTGCGATCTGGCCGAGCAGTACCTCTCCACCCACACCTGAACCCCACCGCCGCGCAGCCGTGCACAGTTTTCGCCCCTGGGACGGGGACGAACGTGCACGCCCTCGGCGGCTTCGAAGGAGATCACGATGTTCACTTCGCTGGCAGGCAGATCCGTGGTCGTGACCGGCGGGTCACGAGGGATCGGCAAGGGAATCGCGCGGGTGTTCGCGAACGCCGGTGCTTCGGTACTGATCGTCGGCCGCAACCTCGAGGGCGCGAAGGCCGCCGCGGACGAACTCGGCGGAACGGTGTCGGCGATCGCCGCCGACATCGCCACGGCGGACGGCTGCCGGAGGGTCGCCGCGGCCGCGGTCGAGCGGCACGGCGGCATCGACGTCCTCTGCGCCAACGCCGGCATCTTCCCCGACCGCAAGCTCGCCGACCTCACCGAGGCCGACGTCGACGAGGTCTTCGGGACGAACGTCAAGGGCACGATCTTCGCGGTCCAGGCCTGCACGCCCGCGCTGGCCGCGTCCGGGCACGGACGGGTGATCCTCACGTCGTCGATCACCGGGCCGATCACCGGCTACCCCGGCTGGTCGCACTACGGCGCCAGCAAAGCCGCTCAGCTGGGTTTCCTCCGGACCGCCGCACTGGAACTCGCACCGGCGCGGATCACCGTGAACGCGGTCCTTCCCGGCAACGTCCTCACCGAGGGACTGGTCGACCTCGGCCAGGACTACCTCCGGACGATGGAGGCCTCGATCCCGCTGGGACGGCTCGGGGCGGTCGAGGAGATCGGCAACGCGTGCCTGTTCCTGGCCACGGACGAGGCGGCCTACATCACCGGCCAGACGCTCGTCGTCGACGGTGGGCAGACGTTGCCCGAGTCGCTGGACGCGATCGTCACCGCTTGAACGGTTTCGAGCGACACAGCGCAACCGTGCGGACCGACCGAGCCATCGCTGACGGATATCCTGAACGAGTCGCCGACCAGAGGCTCGGGCGGCACCGACGGGATGTGATGGCAGGGTGACCAGCGACGTAACCGACGGAACGGCGGTCGACGGGGCCCGCCGCCGGATGCTCGAGCTGATCGCATCCGGATCACTCGAGCCCGGACAGCGCCTCGGTTCCGAACGGGAACTCGCCAGCGACCTCGGAGTGAGCCGTTCCACCCTGCGGCAAGCCCTGGGCGTGCTGGAACAGTCCGGGGTGGTGCGTCGGGTGCCCGGCCGCGGCGGCGGGACGTTCGTCAGCCGGGCGAAGATCGAGCGGGACCTGTCCAGCGTCGTGGGGGTGCCCGCGCTGCTCCGGGCACAGGGGTTCACCGCGGGCTCCCGGGTGATCAGCGCGTCGATCATGGGCGCGGACGACGCCACCGCGTCGGCGCTGGAGCTGGAGCCGGGTGGGCTGGTCACCGAGATCGTCCGGATCCGGCTGGCCGACGGATCGCCGGTCTCGCTGGAGCACGCGCGGTTACCGGCGAGCCGATTCCCCGGGTTACTGGAGCTACCGCTCGGCGGATCGGTGTACGAGCTGCTCGACGAGCACTACGGCGTGCGGCCGGCCGAGGCGCTGGAGCGGATCGAGGCGGTGTCGGCGGGAGCGGACGAAGCGTCGGTGCTCGACGTCGACGTGCGCGCGCCGCTGTTGTCGATCACCCGGACGGCGAAGGACGCCGACGGCGTCCCGTTCGAGTTCTCCCACGACCTGTTCCGGGCCGACCGCACCCGCATCCTGGTCCGGACGCCGGGTGCGGCCGGCACCGCCGAGTCGGCCCGAGCTCGCGGCCGGCTCATCGACCTGCACACCTGGCCGACGCCGTAGCGGCGCGATCCGATCCACTCAGGGGGCCGACGTCGTCTCCTCGACGGGCGGCGCCGTGGTCGGGATGGGCTGCGGTGCCTCCGCCGAACCGCGGGGAATCGCCGGGTCCGGCAGCTTGGGAGTGACCGTGGGATTCGGAGTGTCGGTCGACGACGGCCTCGGGGTGTCCGACGTAGTGGGGGTGGCGGCCTCGGTCGGGCCGAGGACGGTCGGAAGCGCGCTGCGCGGCGTCGCGCTCGGGTCGTAGGAGGAGGTCGCGGGCAGCCGGGTGAGCTGGTCCGAGGGCGCCTGGCTCGGCCGGATCGGTTCCTCCCGCACCTGCGTGAGGAGTACCAGCACGGCGATCGCCGAGATTGCCGCGGCCAGCGCCATGCCGAGGTAGAGACCTCGGCGGGGCGGCACGCGTCGTCCGGTCGGCGGCGCCGCTGGGCGGAGGTCGGCTGCGGTCACCTGGTCGGCCCGCGCGGTCAGGGCGTCGGTCAGGCGCTGCTCGAGTTGGGTGGGCGTCATCGGCCGGCCTCCAGCAGCTTCTCCAGGGCGGCGAGCGCACGGCTGGCGGTGGACTTGACGGTGCCGCGGGAGATCCCCAGCGTCTCGGCGATCTGGGCCTCGCTCAGGTCCGACCAGTACCGCAGGACCAGCACCTCCCGCTGGCGCCGCGGCAACCGACGGAGCGCGGCGAGCACCTCGCGGTGCTCCTCGGCCAGCAGCAGGCTCTCGTCGGTGGGCGGACCGTACTCCACCCGCGCCGGTGCGGCCCGGAACGTCCGGCGGCGGCGCAGGACGGAGCGAGCGGCGTTGACCACGGAGGTGTTCAGGTACGCGTCCGGGTTCTCGACGCGGGACATCGAGGCGCCGTGCCGACGGTAGGCAGCGGCGAAAGCGTCCTGGACGACGTCCTCCGCGGTGGGAAGGTCGTCGACGAGCAGCACCGCCAGCTGGACGAGCGCGAGCCGCCGGTGGTGGTAGAGCTCGACGAGGTCCGGGCCGGCACCGCCCCTCGATCCGGCCACCGCACTCCGCGGCGTCCACGCCAGTTCCTCGGGCTCGGCGGCGCCGTCCGGGCCGGCTGCCGGCCCCAGGGGCTCGGCAGCGGGCCCCGCCGTCCAGCGCAGGAGCCGGCCCCACCACCGGCGCCCGCCGGGGTGAGCCGGCGCGGCCGGGAGAACCAACGTCGTCATCGGCTGATCCTCACCGATGTGGGGTGCTGGGCGCGATCGGTGCCGGCGCGCGTGTCTTCGCCGGTACCGGGGCCTTCGGCGTCACGGTGATCGGCGGCGAGGTGGCGGGCGCGGGCTGCGGAGCGGCGGGCGCCGGCGTCTCGGTGCCGCAGTACGTGGGGGCCGGGGTCGCGGGCTCGACCGGAGCCGGGGTGGCGGACTCGACCGGGGGCACGGTCTCGGCCGGGGCGGGGGTGGCGGACTCGACCGGGAGCGCGGTCTCGGCGGGCGCCGGGGGCGCGGTCCCGGCGGGCGCGTCGGTCGGAGCCGGGACCGGCCGGGCCGGAGTAGGCGCGACCGTGACCGGCGGCGACGCCGGGATCGGCCGGGCCGGCGTCGGCGCGACCGTGACCGGCGGCGACGTCGGAATCGGCCGGGCCGGGTCGGCCGTGGTCGTGGCGCACGGACCGGTCGGCTCCGTGCCGGGCGTAACCGTGCTCGGCGCGGCCGGCGAGGGCGCCACGGTCGTCGGCGCGACCGTCGGGTCCGTGGCCACCGGGGAGGGCGTCGGCGGCGGCCCGCCCCCGGACATCGCGGCGTTCGCCGCCAGACCGCCGCCGACGACGAGGGTCGCGGTCGCCGCAGCGGTGAGCACTAACGTGCGCGGGCGGAGGCGGGGCAGAGGCACGAACGCTCCCGGGGTCAGGGGCCCCCATTCGGGCCCGTCACCCCTCCAGACGCCCGAGTCACCCCGAGGTTGCTCCGTTCGCCCGACGATTTCCGCGCCGCCGACGCGAGACGACGCCGAATCGGTCTCCACCGCGCGCGTGGAGCCGCCGTCGATCCGGCCGTGCGGGGAAGCCCGCTCAGCCGACGGCGGGTGACAGCACGGCCTCGGTGCGGAGGCGGTAGCCCCGCTTGATCACGGTCTCCACCAGATCCGCCTCGCCGAGCGCCGCCCGCAACCGGGTGATCGCCATCTCCACCGCGTGGTCCCCCGCGTCACCGGCCGGCAGCACCTCACGCAGCTCCGTCCGGCTGAACACCCGCCCTGGCCTGCTGGCGAGCGCCCGCAGCACCGCCATCGACGCCGGCGGCGCGGCCACCGGAGCCCCGTCCACCATCACGGCGAAGCCGCGGACCTGCACCTGGTGGTCGCGCACCTGGAACGTGGGGCAGCGGGCAGGCAGCTCGGTCGCGACCGACCGCACCAGCGCCCCCAGCCGGTACCGCTCCGGGCTGACCACCGGGATCCCCCGCCGGACCAGCACCGACGCGGTCACCGGCCCGACGCAGGCCGCGAGCACCGACGTCGCGAACGCTTTTCCGACCGCCTCGCCCTTGCCGCAGGCGTCCGCCGTCGCCATGAAGTTCGCCGACGCCGCCGCGCTGGTGAACGTCACCGCGTCGACCGCACCGGCGCACACGCTCTCGACCAGCCGCCGCAGTGGCGCGATGTCCTCCGGCGGCACCCACCGGTAGACCTCGACCTCCACGACCTCGGCACCCGCCTCGGTGAGTGCGGTGGCCACGTCGCGGAGCGGTTCGCCGTGCAGCTGGATCGCCACCCGCTTGCCGGCCACACCGGCCGCCAGCAGGTAGTCCAGCACCTCGGCGCTGGTCTCGGACGCGGCGTGCCACTCCTCGGTGAGGCCGGCCGCCCGGATCGCGCCGCGCGCCTTCGGCCCGCGGGCCAGCACCGTCGCGTCGTGCAGCACCGCGCGGACCGGCTCGGCCAGGCCCCAACCCTCGGTGGCCTCCATCCAGCCCCGGAAACCGATGCCCGTGGTGGCCACGACGATGTCCGGCGGTTTCGCCAGCAGGTCACGGGTGGTCGCCGCGAGCATGTCGTCGTCGGGGAGCGGGATGATCCGCAGGGCGGGTGCCAGCACGACCCGCGCCCCTCGACGTTCGAGCAGAGCGGCGAGCTCGTCCTTTCGCCGTTCGGCGGTCACGGCAACGGTAAAGCCCTCGAGCTCACTCATCTGTTCCACCCCGCCACGATTCGTGAGTTCGGCTGCGCCTCCGGGCGTGACCCGGAACCCATCACTGCAGACCGACCTCGACAACGCCGTCGCGGACCCGGACCGGCCAGGTCGGAAGGGCGGGCACCGCCGGATCCGAGAGGCACACCCCCGTCACCAGGTCGAACACCTGCTTGTGCAGCGGGGAGGCCACCGTCCGACGCCCGCCGCGAGTGCCGACCAGACCTCTGGAGACTACCTGAGCACCGGTGAACGGGTCACGGTTCCCAACGGCGAACACCTGGTCATCCCATAGCCTAAACAGGGCGATTTGGGCACCGTCGAACAGGGCACACGCACCGCGTTCGGGCAGCAGGTCGGTCAGGCGGCAGGCCGACCGCCACTGGAGCGGGACGGACGGAGCGGAGACCGTCTCCGGGGACGCAGTCACCGTCATCGGGGCATTACCTCCAGGGTCGGGCCGGCCACCAGGGTCGGTGCCGGCGTCTCGCCAGGACGCGCGGGCCGGGGCTGGCCGCGCTCGTAGACGACTTCGATGCTCGAATCGGACACACCAGGGGCGTTGATGAAGGGCACGAACCGGGCCAGTCGCTCCGGGTCGGCGAGCGTGTCCGCCCACTCGTCGGAGTAGTTGGCGACGTGGGCCGCCATCGACGCGTCCAGATCCGCATTGATGCCGAGCACGTCGTCGCAGACGACCGAGCGCAGGTAGTCCAGTCCGCCGTCCAGGCTCTCCAGCCAGGCGGCGGTGCGCTGCAGGCGCTCGCCGGTCCGGATGTAGAACATCAGGATCCGGTCGATGTATGTCAGCAGTGTTTCGGTGTCGAGATCACTGGCGAACAGGTCCGCGTGCCGGGGGCGGAATCCCCCGTTTCCGGCGACGTAGAGGTTCCAGCCGTTGTCAGTGGCGATCACCCCGATGTCCTTGCTGCGGGCCTCCGCGCACTCACGGGCACAGCCGGAGACCGCCATCTTGATCTTGTGCGGTGCCCGCAGGCCCCGGTAACGGAGCTCCAGGTCGATCGCGAGGCCCACCGAGTCCTGTACGCCGTAGCGGCACCAGGTCTGGCCGACGCAGGACTTCACGGTGCGCAGCGACTTGCCGTACGCCTGTCCGGACTCGAAGCCGGCCTCGACCAGGCGCCTCCAGATCGCCGGGAGCTGGTCGAGCCGCGCACCGAACAGGTCGATCCGCTGGCCACCGGTGATCTTCGTGTAGAGGTTGAAATCGCGGGCGACCTCGCCGATCACGATTAGCTTCTCCGGCGTGATCTCCCCGCCGGGGATCCGCGGCACGACCGAGTAGGTGCCGTTGCGCTGCATGTTCGCCAGCGCGTGGTCGTTGGTGTCCTGCAGCGCCGCCTGCTCGCCGTCGAGGATGTAGCCGTTGCCGAGGCTGGCCAGGATCCCCGCGACCGCCGGCTTGCACAGGTCGCAGCCGCCGCCGGTGCCGTGCGCGGCGATCAAGCCGGAGAACGTCCGGATGCCGGACGTCCGGATCAGCTCGAAAAGCTCCGCGCGGGAGTACTCGAAGTGCTCGCAGAGCGCCTTGCTGACGTGCACACCGCACTCGTCGAGCAGCGTCTTGAGCATCGGGATGCAGGAGCCGCAGCTGGTGCCGGCGCGGGTGCACGCCTTGATCGCCGGGACGTCGGTGGCGTCCTGCTCGGTGATCGCGGTGACGATGTCCTTCTTCGTCACTGCGTTGCACGTACAGACCTGGTCGTCGTCACCGAGCGCGCCAGCTCCCGCGCCGTCGCCGAGCAGCAGCGTGTCCGGCGCGGCGGGCAGCGGACGACCGGCCAGCGGACGCAGACCGGCGTACGCGGACGCGTCCCCGACCAGGACGCCGCCGAGCAGCGTCCGGGCGTCGTCGGAGAGCACCAGCTTCTTGTAGATGCCGGCGACCGGGTCGGAGAAGACGACGTCGAGCGTCTCCGTGTCACCGGAGCCGCCGACCCTTCCGAAGCTGGCCACCTCGACACCGAGCAGCTTGAGCTTGGTGGACATGTCCGGGTCGGCCAGCTCCGCGGTGCCGCCGAGCAGCCGGTCGGCGACCACCTCGGCCATCGCGTAGCCGGGTGCGACCAGCCCGTAGACCGCGCCCTCGACCGCGGCGCACTCGCCGATCGCCCAGATCGCCGAGTCATCGGTGCGGCACGACCGGTCGACCAGGACGCCGCCCCGCGTGCCGACCGGCAGCCCGGCCTCCCGGGCCAGCTCGTCCCGGGCCCGGATACCGGCGGCGAAGACCACCAGCTTGGCCTCGAGGCGGCTGCCGTCGGTGAGCGTCGCGGCGGTGACCCGCCCGGCGTCGTCCGCCTCCAGGGACGCGGTGCCGACACCGGCGTGCACCTGGACACCGAGCTGCTCGACCAGCCGGCGGAGGGCCTCCCCGCCACCGGCGTCGACCTGCTGCGGCATCAGATGCGGCGCGAACTCCACCACGTGGACCGGGACGCCGAGGTCACGCAGACCACCGGCTGCCTCCAGCCCGAGCAGACCGCCACCGACGACGATCGCGGAGCCACCGGCGGCGCGAACCGCGGCCGCCTCGGCCCGGATCCCGTCCAGGTCGTCGAGCGTGCGGTAGACGTGACACCCGGTCAGGTCGGCTCCGGGTACCGGCGGCACGAACGCGCGCGAGCCGGTGGCGAGCACCAGGGCGTCGTAGGTCAGTTCGCGGCCGGACTCAGTACGTACCGTGCGTGCGTTCCGGTCGATCGTGACCGCCGGGTCGCCGAGGTGACAGGTACGCCGTCCGCCGTCGTACCACCCGTCCGGCACGAGCCCGAGGCCGGCATCCGGGTCGGTGAGGTAGCGGGAGAGCGCGACCCGGTCGTAGGCGTGGTGGGTCTCCTCGCCGAGGACGGTGACGGTCCAGCGGTCGGACTGGTCGCGATCGGCGATCGCCTCCACCATCCGCTGTCCGACCATGCCGTGGCCGACGACGACCAGGTGGCGGCTCATGCCGCCGCTCCGTAGGTCTCGGCCGTGGCCCAGTCGGAGACCAGGGCGTCGGCGTCGTCGGGACGGTCGTCAGCAAAGACTCCGAAGTCAAGCTCGGTGCCCTCGTAATCCGGCTCGTCGAGTTCGATGAACATCCGGTCGAAGCTGGTCATGGCCACGAGAGTCGCCAGAGCCGGTTTCGATGCCGGTTCGCAAATATTTCTGCGGCGAAAACTGGATCTCACACGGAGCGGGCCGGGCGGTGCGCCGCCCGGCCTGTGCCGCGTTGATCAGAACGCTGAGTAACGACGGCGCCGGACGGCCGGCCTGCCGTCGGCGTCCCGCCGGATGTCGTGCGTCGCTCCCGGGGGTAGCGGCTCCTCGTCCGCGGCGTCCCGGGATCGGTCGACCTCGACCGCCTCGCCACGCGCGATCAGATCGGCGATGAATTTCTCCGCGGCCTCGACCTCGGCGGCGGACTGCTCGGCCGTTTCGACGGCTCGTCGTGCAGCGCTCACGCCTGCCTCCCGAATGCTGGCCGACACGCCAGGATCGTCATGGACTTACCCACCACATCGACGGTAACTCGTCCGGAGCCGCTTGGGACCGTGCCAAGAATCCCGAAAACCGGACGCCCCGCCCTCAGTCGAACACTCGCCGCACCAGCACCAGCCCGACGCCGTTGTTCGCGACCTCGTGCGTCCGCAGCGTTCCGTCGAGGCCACCGGACGCCGTGAAGCCGCGCCGGTACTCCGGGGGTACCGCGACCCGGCCCTGCCGGAACAGGTCTTCCACGAACGCCAGCGCGATGTCCTCACCGCCGGTCGGCGCGAGGTCGCCGCGGGACGGCGCCGCCGCCGCGACGGCGAACCGCGGTTCCTCGATTGGAGCGCGCACCGTGAGGTCGTCCGGGAGCCCGTACTGCCGCCCCGGTACCGCCACCGGCGACGTGAACGCGGAGCGGGATCCCGAGACGTCGGGCGCGATGTGGCGCTCCAGCGCCTTCTCGTCGGGCCCGGCCGTGCCGTCGGCGACCGCCTCCGCCGACCCCGGCGACAGGATTCCGTGCCGGATGAACGCCGCCTGTAGGGCGGGCGTGTACTTACCGGCGAACTTCTCCTGATCGACCCGGATGAGGTGAGCGGCGACCTGGGCGTAGTACGCGGGCACCGCGGCCGTGCGGGTCACCGCGGTCACCAGCAGCGTGGCCGCGTCCTCGCCGGCGATCCGCAGCGCCTCGTCGTCCACCGTGCCCTCGCCGGCGAGCGTGTGGACCATGCCGGCGAGCGACCGCAGGAACGCGCCGGTGAACACCCGGGAGAACGAGTGCGGCCCACTGGAGAGCTGGCTGGCCGGCGCGGTCGGCGGGAGCGAGACCGGATTCAGGTAGAACAACTCGTTGGACGCGTTGCGCAGGCAGTCCGGGTCGGCCGAGGACGGCGCGACCTGACGCACCGCCCAGCCGAGCTGCTCGGCCAGCCGGGAGAGCCGCGACGACCGGGACAGCTCCCCGCCGGTCTCCCCCATCACCTGCTCACGGAGCGAGGCGAGCCGTAGCCCCGAGAGGACGGCGCTGATGTCGCCGAACGACTCGTGGAACGCCGCGATCTCCGCGCTCGCCGCGTCCCACATCCAGGCGCAGAGCGCATCGAGGACGGCGTGCCCGGTCTCGTGGCTGACGATGTCCGGGCTCTCGCCGGACCACACCGTCACGCCGGAGACGTGCTGCCGGAAGAACGAGAGGCCCCGCCGGTCGTAGTACGCGTTGAGGTCGACGCCCGCGTCGAGGTTCGCGACCAGGGTGTCGCCGACCGCGGGGTTCCACGTCGCCCCGTCCGGGAACGTCTCCATCGGGAAGAGCGGTGCGTACAGCGTGACCGTCCGCCCCAGCGCTTCGGCCGCCGTCCAGTACCGCACCGCGCCCTCGGCGTCGGACGGCACTGCTCCTTCGACGTCGATCGCCAGCGGACCGGTGCGTAACGCCGGTCGCGCGCGCAAGACCGGCGTCCTGGTCGATGGCGGCGCCCCGGGATCGTCCTCCCAGACGCTCACCTCGTCGGCCTGGTCCCCTGCTTCGTGCACCGTCGCCACGACCGATCCTCTCATCTCCGCTGACGGTCCCCATGATGGCCTGTCGCCGCCACCGGGAAACCCCGAATCGGAGGGGTCCGACACGCTCCGGCAAGGCGCGTCGCGCTCGGTAACCACCAAATGTCCCGGAGGTCACCAATTGATACTCCGGTTTAACCCTGAAACAGACGGTGGATGAGGATCGGTGTTCTTGATCGAAAAACTAGACACTAAGCCTCCTTTTCGTCGGTTTTATATGCTTTCGTGGAGACGTTCGCCCGAGAGGAGGCGACAGCGGCGGCGATCCCGCCCGAGGAAGGGAGCGGCTGGATGACGATGATGGGCACCCAGACCACCGGCACTGTTGGTGCTGTCGGCACCGCGTACTCCGCCCCGGCACAACCGGCGCGCGCCCTGTGGAGTGACCACGACGCGACTCTGAACGACCCTCCGGAGCAAGCGTTCGCCGAAGTGTTCGGCGACGCGGACCGGGTCCGCATCGCGCTCTGGATCGACCGGACCGCTCCGGCCCACGGAGGGCTGTTCGGTGTCGACACCTGCGCGTCCGAGCTCAGCCTGCCCGAGTCGACCGTGCGCAGCGCGCTCGGGCCGCTGCAACACGTCGGGATGGTGAAGTACCGCGGTGGTCTGTACATGCGCTGCGATCACACGCTGTGGTCGGTACTCAAGGTCCTGCGGAACTTCGCCGGCCCGGCGCTCATGCAGGAGGCAGCCGGTCCGCCAGCGGAGCCGACGAACGAGCCTCGCGACGCCCGCGCGGCGACGTTCTACTTCGGCTGAGCACCGCACTCCGACCACGTCACACGGCCCGCCACCCTCGGTGGCGGGCCGCCCTGTCAGAGCAGCCCTGTCAGAGCAGCCCTGCCAGAACAGCCCTGCCAGAACAGCTCGGTCAGAACGGCTCGGTCAGAACAGCTCGGCGGCGCGGTCGATCAGCGCGCTGACCACGGCCGGCCGGTCGCGCAGTTGCCGGAGCCACTCAGGGCCGTCGCCCTCTGCGGCGAGCTTCTCGGCCTCCTCGACCAGGAGCATCCGCAGCTCGCCCGGAGAGGGCCCGGTCGGCTGCGGACGCCGCAGCTCCCCGTCCTCGGCCAACACCCCGCTCCGGGGTTGCGCGGCGGTTTGCGCCAGCTCACGCACTCGGTCGAGGAAGCGGCGGAGTAACGCGCCGGCCGCCGCCACGTGCTCGGTCCCGACCACCCAGCGGCCCCGCTGCTCGATCACCAACTCGGCGACGTCGTCACCGGCCGGCCCTCCGGCCAAGTGCGTGAACTCGACGTCCGACCGCAATCCGGCGACGTCCAGGCTGAGCACCGTGCGGTTGGCCTCGGCCAGCCCGATCAACGCCGCGTACTGCTCCGGCCGCGCATCCCGCCAGGCGACCAGCGCCGCGGCGAGGTGCCCGGTGGAGGCGGCCAGGTCGGGCTCTGCCTTCCCGTCGGTCCCGTCGGGGGCGTCCGGCCAGGCCCGGGTGAGCGCCGACGCGAACGCACCGCGCCGCACCCCGTCCACCAGCGGCGCGACGACCGTCGGACCGAGCCGCACCCGCCCGCCCGCCGTCGGGATGCAGGTGTAGTAGCCGACGCTCACGATCAGCGCGACCAGGAGCACGCGTCCGGTCGGGTCCACGTGCGGCAGGAACGATCGCTGGTCGAGCCAGCGCTCCGGCCGCGCGACCAGGCCGGCCGCCGAAAGCCGGGACCGGACCCGGTCGGCCAGCACGGATTGGGCACAGCTGACGATGCGCGCCTGGGTCCACGCCTCGCGCTCGGGCTGGCGCTGCCAGGCCGCGACGACGCGCTCCTGGGCGTCGAGCGCCAACTCGTCGCAGACCAGGCAGTGTTGCGAGTGCGCGTCCCGCAGCAGCGGGCTCCGGGTCGCCGAACATCGACGGCCCTGGTGCAGCTGCTGACGCTGACGCGTGAGGGCGCTCCAGACCACCCGGGCGACCTCTGCGGTGTCCCGTTCGGGTGTGAGGCGGGCCGGACCCGCCGAGACGACGACCACCTCGACTCCCTTCAGCTGTCCTGGGCGGTGCGGGAATCGGTAACTGACTGTGGTGCGAGCGGCCGCGACACGAGGCCTAAAGTTTTGACGGTGCTGCGGACGGCCCGCGCCCACTGAACGGTGGTCATCGTCAAGCCCTCAACTAGGGATTCGGCGGATAGCCCGCGGCCCGAGCGCCGGCGACGGACGGAGGATGCCGTCCTCCAGCGCACGTTCGCGGAGATCGAGTTTCGTACGCGCGGCACGGCCCGCGTCGTCGTACTTCGCCCGCACCCGGTCGAGGTACCCCTTCGCGGTGGACGGCTTCACCCCGAGCCGGCGCGCCACGTCGGTCATTCGCAAGCCGGACGCGTACAGGCGGAGCGACTCGGTCTCCTGCAGGCTCAACGACGGCCTGGTGGGCCGCTGATCGCTGCGGAGCGCGAACGCGAGCGCCGGCGTCATGTACTTGTGCCCGAGCGACGCCGCGCGCACTGCGGCGCGGATCTCGGTCGGGTCCATGCTCTTGTGCACGTAGGACAGTGCACCCGCCTCGATCGACTCGACGATCAGGTCGGTGACGTCCTGGGTGCTGATCGTCACGACGGCGGGGCCCGCCTCGATCACCGCGCGGACGTTGTCGCCGACCGTGCTGCCGTCACCCAGCCAGACGTCCAGCAGGACGACGTCCGCACTGCGCCCCCGGCCGGCCAAGAACTCCTCCACCGACTGGGCGAGGTCGATCACCCTGAGCCCGGTGTCGGCAGGCGCCAGCCAGGCCGGTAGTCCCTGCAACACCAGAGGATCGTCGTCGACAGCGGCCACCGTGATCATGAGACCCACCTCACCTCCACCCAGAAACTGCTCGAACCCGGTTCTTCGACATCCGTACTGACCGTTCCCGGAATCGCGGCCCGCACCCGGTTCAACAAGCTCCACATCGCTGCTTTGACCGCCGACCGCTCGGACGCGACGGGGAGCAGCACGGTCGCCGACGCGTCCCGATTGCCGCCGCTCAGCGTGACCACCGCCTCGCCCGGGCTGGTCATGCGCAGGATCGCGAGCACCGCCGCGACCAGTTCGGCGCGCACCGGCTCGGGGACCTCACCGAAGTCGGGGGCGATCCGCGCCTCGAGCGTCGCCGAGCGGTCCGCGGCCGCCCCGGAGAGCGACGACACCATGTCGCGTCGCCACACCGAGTGCTCACCGGCCTCGGAGAGCTCGGCGAGCATCGCGCGCAGCCGGCTGGCCTCGATCGCGCACCGAGCGCGTACCTCGGGATCGGCGGGGTCCAGCGTGCCGTGCGCCAGCCCGCGGACCAGCGGACGGAGCGAAGCACCGAGTTCGCGCTGCCACCGCTGCCGATCCTCCGCGACCGCCGCCAGCGATTCCCTGCTGTCTCGGATCCGGGCGGCCTCCTGCACGCCCGCCTCGGCCAGCGCCCCGTTCCGCCGGACCAGGCCGTAGGCCATCACGACGGCCAGCTGCAGGATCAGCGCGCAGAGCAGCGCGGTGACGATCCGGTCGACGGCCTGCGCGTCCGGGCCGACCTCGATGAGTACCGCGCCGACGCACGCGGCGACGACGAGCGCGGACCACCCGAGGTACTCGGCGATCGGACGGTGCAGGGCGATCAGCGCCAGCGGCCAGCCGATCGCACCCGGGATCCAGTTGATCCAGAGCACGACCTGGTCCGAACCGTCGATCGCGGCCAGCCCCGCGACGGCCGACCCCAGCACGAGGAGCTGGGCGCCGAGCATCGCGACGATCGGGAGCGGCTTGGTCGGACCGCGGACCGCCACGCCGACCACGACCGCGAGGATCACGGCCCACGCCGCCACCTCCAACCAAAACGGCTGGTACGCGTCGCGCGACGCGACGATGAGCGAGCCGCAGTACAGGAGCCAGGCCAGCGCGATCACGACCAGCGCCCGGGCCATGCCCGCGCGGTAGCCGGCAGCTACCGCCGCTTCGTCGGGCTGCGGATCGTTGCGCACCGCAGCGACGAGCGGCCCCGGATCGTCGGGTGAGCGCCATGTCAGCGTGACCTCGGTGCCCTGCCCCTCCGCGGAGTCGATCCGGGCCCGGCCACCGACCGCCGCCATCCGCTCGACGATCGACCGGCGAACGCCGGTCTGTTCGGGCGTCGTCGCGGTCGGATCGAACCCCTTGCCGTTGTCCCGGACGACGATCCGCACACCGCCGTCGACGATCGTCGCGGTCAGCTCCGCGCTGCTGGCCCCGGCGTGCCGTTCGACGTTCGAGAGGCTCTCCCGCACCGCACCGGCGAGCGCCTCGACCACGCCCGGGGGTAGGCGGGGCTCGTCGCTGGGCAGCGCCACCCGGACGGGCATCGCCCGGCAGCCGGCCTCCCACCCGATGCTCGCGAACAGCCCGGACGTGTCCGGGACGTCGTCGAGCCGGTCGAGCAGCGCCAGGTCCCGCCCGCAGCGCGCCCGGACGAGGTCGAGCCGGTCGCCCAGCGCGCCGCGGGCCACGACGGTCAGCGTGCTGAGCACGGTGTCGTGCAGGTTGCGCTCGAACTGGCGACGGCTGTGCAGGCGGCTGCGCTCGACGGTCAGCTCGGCGCGGGCCCTGGCGACGTGGTCGAGCGTCGCGTCGGCCCGGCGGGCTCCGCCGCGGATCAGCCGAACCACCACGATCGCGATGAGGCCCTGGATCAGGAAGATCGCGGCTTGGTTGTCGTGGCTGCCGATCAACGGCTTTCCTGCCGCGACGACGCCGACCAGGAAAGCCGCGCTCTCCGCCGCCGCGAGCGTGATCGTCCAGACCGGAGTGACCGACCAGGACGCCACGAAGATCGCGACGCTGGCGCCGCCGACCACCCAGGTCGTCGGGTCGCCGACGTACGCGGCGGGCAGGATCCATGGAGCCAGCGCGAGGTACGCGCAGAACAGCAGGCTGTCGGCGGCCGCGACCCACGGCACTAATCGGCCGTGCCGCAGGAACCACGCGTACGCCGCGCCCCAGACCACGCTGCTCGCGACCGCGGCGTGCTGCCACGGCTCGACGCCGCCCGCGGCGATCGCCTGCGGATAGGCCAGTACCGGCGTGAGCACCGACCACGCCACCCGGAAGATCAGCGCGATGCGTGCGGCGGAGGCGTCCAGGGCGTCTTGCGCGACGGTGCCGGCGGCCGGTGCCGCGACCCGTTCTTCCCGGAGCCTTCCGCCGTTGTCCCTACCGTCCATCCCGTCGCCCGCATCGGACCGGTCCGCGGAGCCCCCGCTCCTGCCCCCAACCGCTACCGTCCGCACGGCGCACCCGCGTCGTCGTCGCGCACCTCCGTCGGTCGACCCGGTGCGGGTCCACCGACAGCCGGGCCGTCGGCGCGGCGCGAACACCCTCGCCGCCATGAAGCGTTGACCCTCCGTCCCCCTGCGGTGCCCCCCAGGTACCGCTCACCGACCGCGGCCGCTGAGCCGCGGCTGCCGAGAGGCCCTCACGCTGCCAGGCCCCGAAGGGACGGCTCCACCGTGCTAGCCCTAAGAAAGAACCCGCCGTCTCCCCCGAGATGGGCGGTTCCGATCGTCCAGCGATGCTGGTCGCCGGAGTCTAGCTGGGGAAACGAACCCTCCGAGAGCGGCGGAATCCACCTTGACCGGCCGTACCGTTCGAACTAGACCGTTGGGCTCGACCAGCACCGACGAACGGCTCACCGGGCGGTGGCCGGAGGAACGACGACGCGTCGGGGGCCTCGAGATGCCGCTAGAAAGGAGTGCCGACCGCGGGGAATCCGGGCACCAGTCCGTCCACGATCAACAGGTCCAACCAGGACGCCAGTACCTCGTCCTCGGCCAGCAGGCGCCGCGCCGCGACGTCCGCCAGGCCGGAGGGTGGCGGCGCGGGCGGCAGCGGGCACACACCGGACGGGTCCATCACTGCTCCCCCTCGGCGTCCACAACCGTGCTAGCCCCCAACCTGGCCAGCCGCGTCCGCTGAATGTTGACGGACACGGCCGGAGAGGCTGGGGGCGTGGATCGACCTACCAGTCGGTGCCGGCCTTCTCGACGGCCGTGACCTCCGGGCCGTGCTCGGTCCAGCGGTAGCGAGTCATGCGGGTCAGCCGCGGTGCGTAGACGTGGATGCTCACCGCCGGCTCGGCGCCGTCGTTGACCACCTCGTGCAGGTGGTGCGGGCCGAAGACCCGCTGCTCGGACGCCCGGAGCGTCCGGCTGCGCAGCTGCGGCGGCGCGCTCGACGGCGTCCGGACGGTGTCTTCACGGAGCTGTCCGCGGACGACGGCGAATGCGCCGGCGGAGCCACCGTGGTCGTGCAGGCCGGTTCGCTGGCCGGGCCACCAGCTCAGCAGCCACGCCTCCACCGCGACGCCGTCCAGGGACGCGTCGACCTCCGCGTCGACGTCGAGGCGGCCGTACCAGCGCCGGTCGACGTCGTACCGGACGCGGGAGGCCCAGTCGACGTCGGCGACCAGTCGTTGCAGCAGGGACCCGAGGCGGAGGCCGGGCAGGGTTGGGGCTGGCAGGGTGTCGTTGATCGTCATCGTGCTCTCCGGGTCGTGGCGATCTCGGGCGGTCGGGGGATCAGGCAACCGACCCGCGACATCGCGGCACCCCGCCGGACGGCAGGCGCCTCGGCAGTCCCGTCGAGCACTTCGTTCCCATGGATCCAGTAAAGCACATAAGCCCTACCAGTTTGATAGGACTACGGCGCTGGCGCTGTCCCGCCCCTGACGGAGCAGGTGTTCGGTGGGCGACGGTTAGTTAGGAGACGTACCGGCCGCGGCGAGCTCGACGGCGTGGTCGAGCGAGTTTGCGGTCGGGAGGACAGTGGAGAGGCCGGAGATCGCGAACACCGCCTCGACGTCCGGGCGCAGGCCACACACGACGAGAGCACCACCGACACCCATGACCCACCGGGCGTGCGTCGCGACCGTTCCGAGGCCGGTCGAGTCACAGAACGTGACGCCGCTCAGGTCGAGGACGAGGTTCTCGCGACCCTCGTTACGCAACGCATCGAGGGATTGGCGCAGGGTGCCGGACGTGGCAATGTCGAGTTCTCCGGAGAGCCGGAGCACCCCGACGTTCCCGGACTCCCCGGCACTGCTCACCACGACGGACAAGTTCATCTCCACCCCTTCAGCACGTGTCAACGGATACCCCTCGAGGAGGGCGAAATGACCGACGCCGAGAGCGCAGCCTCCGCCGGCGCGCCGGCCCGTTCGCAGGTGAACGGCCTGATCCCGCCCAACGAGGCTGAGCGACTGCGGGCGGTCCGCCGGTACGACATCCTCGATACGCCCCCCGACGGGGCGTTCGACCGCATTGCGGCACTCGCCGCACGCATCTTCGAGGTTCCCGTCGCCACGGTGACGATCGTGGACGAAGACCGGATCTGGTTCAAGGCCACCCATGGCGTCGAGGTGACCCAGATAGGCCGTGACCCGGGACTCTGTGCTTCTGCAATTCTCATCGATGCCCCCACCGCGATCGAGGACGCGACCCTCGACCCCGTCGCATTGAACAACCCATTGGTCCGTGGCGAGTTCGGCCTGCGCTACTACGCCGCTGCGCCGATCACGACCAGCGACGGCTACCACCTCGGCACGGTGAACGTCATCGACCGGGTGCCGCGGCAAACCACCGCGGAGGAGTTGACGACGCTCCAGGACCTCGCGTCGATCGTCGTGGACGAGCTGGAGCTCCGGCTGTCCGCGATCCGCGAGGTGCGGCTGGAACGGCGTCGGCGGGAAGAGGTGCAACGCTCCAAGGGTCAGGTCGAGGAGGTCGCCCGCACGCTGCAGCAGACGCTGCTGCCGCCGCGGATGCCGCAAGTGCCCGGGATGGAACTCTCGGCGTTCTACCACGCGGCACCGCTGCAGGAGGTCGGCGGCGACTTCTACGACGTCTTCCCGCTGGGCGGACGGCGGTGGGCGATCTCGATCGGCGACGTCTCCGGCAAGGGCGTGCAGGCCGCGGCGCTCACGTCGCTCGCCCGGTACGCGCTGCGCGGCGCGGCGATCCAGACGTCGGACCCGTCGATGGTGATGGCCGCGCTGAACGAGACGATCGTCGCCGACCAGGCCGGGCAGGAGGTGCCGCGGTACTGCACCGCGGTGTTCTGCGTGATCGAGCAGACCGAGAGCGGTTCAGCGCAGGTGCGGCTCGCGAACGGCGGGCACCCGCCTGCCGTGGTGTGCCGGGCCGACGGCAGCATCGAGCGGCTCACCGAGTCCGGTCCGATGCTCGGCTGGCTGCCGGACAGCCGGTACCCGACGCTGGAGACGCTGCTCGGGCCCGGTGACGGGTTGCTGTTCTACACCGACGGCATCACCGACGCGCGCCGCTACGGACAGCGCTTCGGCGAGGGACGGCTGGCGGCGGCGCTCGCGGATCGTCCGCACAACAACGCGAAGTCGCTGGTGCGGTGGGTGCGGAATCTGATGAACGAGTTCGACCCGCCCGGTTACGACGACGTCGCCGTGATCTCGGTCAGCATCGAGCCCCAGACCATCACCCAACGCCAGCTCACCGCAGTCTGGTCAGCGGGAGACTAGGGCGCCGCGCGGAGCGCCAGTATTGCGAGGTCGTCTCGGAGCGGGCCGTCGCCGAAATCGGTGGCGGCGGTCCGCAGGCGGGCGGCGATGTCGGCGGCGGAGAGGCCGCCGACGCCGGCCAGCACCTCCGCCACACCCTCCTCGCCGAACTGCAGGTCACCACGGCGCCGCTCGGTCACCCCGTCGGTGTAGAACACCAGCGCGTCACCGCGCCCGAGATCGACCGTGACCTCTTCGACTTCGATGTGGTCGGTCAACCCGGCCGCCATCCCACCGATCCCGACCGGCTCGGCGCCACCGCCCGCGCGCACCAGGAACGGCAGCGGATGCCCGGCGAGGCAGAGCCGCAGCCGCAGCCCGCCCTCCCGCCGCTCGGCCAGCGCGGCCGCGACCGTGCAGAACACCGTCTGCCCGGTGGCCGGCCCGCCACCCTCCCGCACCAGATCGGCTTCCTCCACGAGCGCCCGGTTCAGCGCGGCCAGCGCGTACGGCAGGTCGCGCCCCTCCCGCGCCAGCGTGCGCAGTACGTCGCGCACCATGCCGGTCACCGACGCGGCCTGCGGTCCCTTGCCGCAGACGTCGCCGATCGCCAGCAGCCACCGGTCGTCGCCGAGCGGCAGGACGTCGTAGAAGTCGCCACCGACCTCGTTGCTCTCCCCGGTCGGCCGGTACTGCGCCGCGAACTCCAGGCCCTCAGCGACCGGCAGCGAGGCCGGGAGCAGCGCGCTCTGCAGCGCCTCGGCCACCGAGTCACGCTCGGAGTAGAGCCGCGCGTTGTCGACCGACAGCGCCGCCCGCCGAGCCAGGTCGACCGCGATCGCGACCTCCTCGGACGTGTGCCGACGTCCGGGCGGATCACCGATCGACATCGTGCCGACGACCTCGCGCCGTGCGGTGAGCGGAAGCACCAATCCCGACAGCCCACCGGTCAGCGGCGTCGCCGCGTGGGTGACCGTGGCGGCCCGGATCCGCTCCCGGAGTACGGCGCCCTCCGGCGCGAGGAACGCGTCCTCCAGTTCGGGGACGCCGCGCTCGTCGTTGTGGACGGCGACGACCAGCTCCGGATCGCCGGCGTCGTCGAGCGTGTGGATCACGCACCACTCGCCCAGCCGCGGCACGCAGAGCTGCGCGACCAGCGCAAGCGTCAGGTCGACGTCGAGCGAGGAGGCGAGCAGCTCGCTGGCGTCGGCGAGGAACGCCAGGTCGCCGCGGCGGGTCTGCTCGGTGTCGCGGAGCCGGGCGGCGTCCAGGCTCACCGCGAGACGTTCGGCGGCCAGCAGCGCGAAGACCGCGTCGGCCGACCGGAACAGGCTGCCGGCCGGGAGACCCAGTTCGAGCCGGCCGCGGATCGGCGGGCTCGACGGGAGCGCCACCGAGAGCGCGACCCCGGCACCGGCGGTGGCCAGTGCCCCGGTCGGCGGCAGCAGGTCGGCGTTGCGTGGCCGCGGCGGATCGTCCGGCCAGAGCCGCACCGGCGGGTCGATCGGGTCGTCGGTGATCCCGACGGAGGCCAGTGCCCGGACGCCCGAGCCCTCGTCCACCCAGAGGACGCCGAACGCCGCACCGGTGACCTCGCAGACCCGGTAGAGGATCTCCTGGGCCAGCTCGGTGGCTTCGAGCTCGTGCACCACCCGATCGGTGAGGTACGTCAGCCAGCCTGCCGCCTCAGCGGCGGGAACCACCGCCGCGGTGCGACCGGCGACCGGGCGGCGCAGCTGCTTCGGCGCCGGGATCGGGGACGACTCGGCCGCCGCCGGCCCCGTGGGCACCGGCGCGGACGACGGCCGGATCGTGAGCCCACCGGCGGAGACGCCGCCCGCCGGTACCGTCGCGCCCCGGCGTCCGCGGATCTTTCGCCCCAGGCCGACGCCCGGCTCGCGGCGCAGCCCCCAGCGGGGTTCGGCCGACTCGACCGGTTCGACCGGGACGTCCGCCTGCGGGGTCGGGACCGACCCGGCGAGCGTCACCACCGGGTCGTCGACGTCGAGGCGGAACCAGACCGATTTGCCCTGCCGTCCGTACGCGACGCCCCACTCGGACGCCAGCGAGTCGACCAGGTGCAGGCCCCGGCCGCCCTCGGCCAGCATCGGCGGCGGGAGCGAGGGGCCCAGCACGGCACGGCTGCCGTCGGTGACCCGGACCGTGATGCTGGCCGGGTCGCCGACGACCTCGATCTGCATGGCGGTACCGGCGTGGACCACGGCGTTCGTCGAGAGTTCGGTGGTCAGCAACGCGACCTCGTCGGCGATGGAGCCGAGTCCGCACTCCTCCACCACGTCGCGGGCCAGGGCGCGGGCGAGTGCGGGCGAGCGGGCGTCGCCCGGCAGCGGTGCACGCCGTGTCACCGCTGCGGAACCCGCCGGTCCCGAAGAACTCATCTGATGACCCATCCGCTGGCTCACCTCGCGCCGCTCGTCCTGCGCCGCCCGTCCACTGCCCCAGCCGTCGCCTGCACCCCCGCCCGGGACAGCTCGGCCGGCGCCGAACTCGAGGGAGGACCGACCGTTCGCCCGGTACAGGCCGGACGCGTTCGGGAAGTCCCGGACAGACCCTAGCGTCCAGGGGCCAACCGCTGCAGAGTCCCGCACGATTCCGGTTGCTGTCCGACACTGTTGAGCACACGGACCGCGTGTGGGGTCCGATCGGGGGTACCGATCGGATCCGACGCTCCACGGTGCGTGATACGCAAAGATGGGGGGGTGCGCGCGACACCGGAGCATTCGGGGTCACGGACACCCGGCGAGATGAGGCACACGATGACGACAGCCGAACGGGGCAGGCCGCCGCGCCGTCCCTCAGGCACTGGGTCAGCGCCCGTCGACGAGGCGGCACCGGCAACGTCCCAGGGCGGGACGATGCTCGCTGAGCGCCCCCTGATCCTCGGCGAGCTGACCACGGCGCTGGACTCCCTGCGCCGCGGTGACTTCAGCGCCCGGCTGGCTCGGCGAGACGGTGAGGACGCGGAGCTCGCGGAGCTGTTCAACGAGCTCGCGGGGCGCATGGAACAGCGCAATCGCGAGTTCGAACGGGTCAGCCGGGTGATCGGGCGTGACGGCCGGATGACCGAGCGCGTCGACGAGTCGATCGGCAGCGGCGACTGGGCTACCGGCGCGCAGGCGATCAACTCGCTCATCGACGACCTGGCCCGCCCCACCACCGAGGTGGCCCGCGTCATCGACGCCGTGGCCCGCGGTGACCTGACCCAGCAGATGGCGCTGGAGATCGCCGGTCAGCCGCTCAAGGGTGAGTTCCTCCGCATCGGCACCACCGTGAACCGGATGGTGGACCAGCTCTCCTCCTTCGCCGACGAGGTGACGCGAGTCGCCCGCGAAGTGGGCACCGAAGGAAAGCTCGGCGGCCAAGCCCAGGTCCGCGGCGTCTCCGGGGTGTGGCGCGAGCTGACCGACAACGTCAACTCGATGGCCGGGAACCTCACCGGTCAGGTGCGGAACATCGCCCAGGTCACCACCGCCGTCGCCCGCGGTGACCTGACCCAGAAGATCACCGTGGACGCCCGCGGCGAGATCCTCGAAGTGAAGAGCACAGTCAACACGATGGTCGACCAGCTCTCCGCGTTCGCCGACGAGGTGACGCGAGTCGCCCGCGAAGTGGGCACCGAAGGAAAGCTCGGCGGCCAGGCGCACGTCCGAGGTGTCTCCGGCACCTGGAAAGAACTGACCGAGAACGTCAACCAGCTGGCCGGGAACCTGACCGGGCAGGTGCGGAACATCGCCCAGGTCACCACCGCGGTGGCCAAGGGCGACCTGACCCAGAAGATCACCGTGGACGCCCGCGGCGAGATCCTCGAACTCAAGAACACCGTCAACACGATGGTCGACCAGCTCTCCTCCTTCGCCGACGAGGTCACCCGAGTCGCCCGCGAAGTGGGCACCGAAGGGAAACTGGGCGGCCAGGCCAAGGTCCGTGGCGTCTCCGGCACCTGGCAGGAACTGACCGACAACGTGAACTCGCTGGCCGGGAACCTCACCGGTCAGGTGCGGAACATCGCCCAGGTCACCACCGCCGTCGCCCGCGGTGACCTCACCCAGAAGATCACCGTCGATGCCCGCGGCGAGATCCTGGAGCTCAAGAACACCGTCAACACGATGGTCGACCAGCTCTCGTCCTTCGCCGACGAGGTCACGCGGGTGGCCCGCGAGGTGGGGACGGACGGCAAGCTCGGTGGTCAGGCGCAGGTGCGCGGCGTCTCGGGCACCTGGCAGGAGCTCACGAACAACGTGAACCAACTGGCCGGGAACCTCACCAGCCAGGTGCGGAACATCGCCCAGGTCACGACCGCGGTCGCGAAGGGTGACCTGACCCAGAAGATCACGGTCGACGCCCAGGGCGAGATCCTCGAGCTCAAGAACACCGTCAACACGATGGTCGACCAGCTCTCGTCCTTCGCCGACGAGGTCACGCGAGTCGCCCGCGAGGTGGGTTCCGAAGGACGGCTGGGTGGCCAGGCCACGGTGCGTGGCGTCTCCGGTACCTGGCGAGAGCTGACCGACAACGTCAACTCGATGGCCGGCAACCTGACCAGCCAGGTCCGCAACATCGCCCAGGTCACCACCGCGGTCGCCAAGGGTGACCTCGGGCAGAAGATCACGGTCGACGCCCAGGGCGAGATCCTCGAACTCAAGAACACCGTCAACACGATGGTCGACCAGCTCTCGTCGTTCGCCAACGAGGTGACGCGAGTCGCCCGCGAAGTGGGCACCGAAGGCAAGCTCGGCGGTCAGGCCGAGGTCCGCGACGTCTCCGGCACCTGGCGTGACCTCACCCAGAGCGTGAACATCCTGGCCGGCAACCTCACCACGCAGGTCCGCGCGATTGCCGAGGTCGCAACCGCGGTGACCCGCGGCGACCTGTCCCAGGCGATCGCCGTCGAGACGCAGGGTGAGCTCGCCGAGCTCAAAGACAACATCAACCAGATGATCGGCAACCTCAAGGACACGACCACCAAGAACGCCGAGCAGGACTGGCTCAAGTCCAACCTCGCGCGGATCGGTGCTCAGCTCCAGGGGCAGCGCGACCTGCGTCAGGTCTGCCAGATGATCATGAGCGAGATCACCCCGGTGGTCGACGCCCAGCAAGGTGCGTTCTTCCTGCTGGAGGCCACCCGCGAAGGGCTGCGGCTGCGGCTGGCGTCGTCCTACGGGTACGCGCCGAAGCGGGGCGAGTCGGTGCTCTCGCTGGGTGAGGGCCTGGTCGGCCAGGCGGCGGTGGAGCGGCGCTCGATCCGCGTCTCGGAGACACCGGCGGGGTACCTGACGATCGGCTCCGGTCTCGGCGAAGCGCCCCCTGCCGACCTGGTGATCGTCCCGGTGCTGTTCGAGGAGCGGGTGCTCGGTGTGATCGAGCTGGCCAGCTTCAAGAGCTTCTCCGACCTGCACATGAGCTTCCTGCAGCAGCTGGTCGACACGCTCGGCGTCGTGTTGAACACGATCATCGCGAACGCCCGCACCGAGGAGCTGCTGGCCCAGTCGCAGCGGCTCACCCAGGAGCTCCAGGCGCAGTCGATGGAGCTCCAGCGCACCAACGCCGAGCTGCAGGAGAAAGCCGCGCTGCTGTCCGAGCAGAACCGGAACATCGAGATCAAGAACCGCGAGATCGAGATGGCCCGGCTGGGTCTTGAAGAAAAAGCTGAACAACTCGCGCTGTCGTCGCAGTACAAGACCGAGTTCATGGCGAACATGAGCCACGAGCTGCGGACGCCGCTCAACTCGCTGCTCGTGCTCGCCCGGCTACTCGCGGAGAACACCGAGTCGAACCTGACCGGACGGCAGATCGAGTTCGCCCGGACGATCCACGACGCCGGCTGGGACCTGCTGACGCTGATCAACGACATCCTGGACCTGTCCAAGGTCGAGGCCGGAAAGATGGACGTGCACGCTGGCCGGGTGGCCCTGGACGACGTCTGCGGGTACGTGGAGCAGACGTTCCGCGCCCAGTCGGAGCTGAAGGGCCTGCGGTTCGCAGTGGATCGCGGGCCGGGCGTCCCGGACTACCTGTTCACCGACGAGCAGCGGCTGCAGCAGATCCTCAAGAACCTGCTGTCGAACGCCGTGAAGTTCACCGACGCCGGAACGGTCACGCTCTCCATCCACGTCGGCCCGGAGGACATGCTGTTCGCCAGCCCGACGCTGAACGCGGCGGACCGGGTGGTGGCGTTCGCGGTCAGCGACACCGGCATCGGCGTCGCCGCCGACAAGCTCAAGCTGATCTTCGACCCGTTCCAGCAGGCCGACGGCTCGACGAGCCGGAAGTACGGCGGTACCGGGCTGGGTCTGTCGATCTCGCGGGAGATCGCGCGGGTGCTCGGTGGGTCGATCACCGTGCAGAGCGACGTCGGGCGGGGCAGCACGTTCACGCTGTACCTGCCGGAGCGGTACCCCGGCGAGGTCGCCGACCCCGGCAGTGGCCTGGAGCGGCTCCACGAGGACGAGAACCAGATCTTCTCCGGCTCGACGTACTCCGGTCCGCTGCGCGCCTCACTGTCCGGCCCCACCAGCGCGCGGCCCAGCAGCATCGTCGACGCCGAGGAGATCGGCGCCGCGATCATCAGTCAGGGCGCGAGCGCTGCCCGGCCGACACCCCCGGAAGAGATCACCCGTCCCTCGACGCCCGCACCGCGTCAGGTGGAGCAGGCCCGGCCGATGCGCGGCAAGACCGGCCCGACCGTCGACACTTCGGTGCTCGCCGGACGAACCGTCCTGATCGTCGACGACGACGTACGGAACGTCTTCGCGCTGACGTCGGCGCTGGAGTTGCACGGCCTCACCGTGCTCTACGCCGACAACGGCGCGGCCGGCATCGCGACGCTCCAGGCGCACCCGGAGGTGGACCTCGTCCTGATGGACGTCATGATGCCGGACATGGACGGTAACGAGACGACAGCGGCGATCCGGAAGATGCCCGGCTTCAGCGAGCTGCCGATCCTGTTCCTCACCGCGAAGGCGATGCCCGGCGACCGGGACAAGAGCCTCGCGGCGGGCGCGAGCGACTACATCACGAAGCCGGTCGATCTCGATCGGCTGCTCCGGCTGATGGCCGGATGGTGCACGCGCGACGCGGGCGCGCCCGGACCTGCCGCGTGAGCACTGAACGCAAGCGGGCGAAGGTGCTGCTCGTCGACGACCGCCCGGAGAACTTGCTCGTCCTGGAAGCGATCCTGCAAGGGCTCGATCACGACCTGGTGACCGCACCGTCCGGTGAGGAGGCCCTGAAGCGCCTGCTCACCGACGACTTTGCAGTGATCCTGCTCGACGTCCAGATGCCCGGAATGGACGGTTTCGAGACCGCCGAACACATCAAGCGGCGGGAACGGACCCGGCACATCCCGATCGTGTTCCTGACCGCGATAGACCGGAAGCCGCACCACGCGTTCCGGGGGTACGCGACCGGGGCGGTCGACTACCTGGCGAAGCCGTTCGACCCGTGGGTGCTGCGGGCGAAGGTCAGCGTGTTCATCGACCTGTGGGAGAAGAACCGGCTGCTGCTGGAGCGGACCGAACTGCTCCAGCAGCGGGTGCACTCGACCGAGGTGGCGACCACCGAGCGGACGTCGGCGCTGGACCGAGCGCGGCTGCGCGTGCAGGAGGCGCTGGCCCGTTGCGAGGCGACCGACCCGGAGACGGCAGAGCTGCTCCGAGCGGCGCTGCACGACCTAGACAGCATCTGACCCCCGGGGCTCCGCGGGGCGCGCGGGGCGCATTTTCGGGAAGTCCGCCCTGCGGGCCGCCCGTGAGGTGGTTTTCGGGAAGGCCACCTCTGCGGGCCTTCTGAGGGGTGGCCTTCCGGGAAATCCGCCACGCGGCATGCCTGAGCGCGCCCGGTGAGACGGCGGGAGGTGGCGGGCGCGGCGTTGGGCCGGCCCGCCACCTGCGCTCAGCGGATCGTGATCGTGCGCGTCACGCTGTACTGGTCGATGTCGGACGTCCGCAGCGTGAACGTGAACTTCCAATCACCGACCAGCGGTAGATCCACCTGCCCCACCGCGTGGTTCTCGGTCAGCGGCAGCGCGACGACGTCCGTCGAGACGTTGCCGCTCGGCAGTTCAGCGGAGCCGCCCCACTCCTCCACCTTGACCGGCAACCCGTTCTTGTCGAACGCGGTCAGGTGCAGCTCGTTGGTGCCGATCCGGGCCGGGCTCAGGTCGATCTGCAGCACGTTCGGGCCGACGTTCACCTGGGCGGTGTACGGCAGGTTCGCGGCGGCTTCGGCGGCGTCGTCGGCGCTACGAGCGGGCGCGACCTGGACGAGCGCGGTGGCCAGCGCGAGCACGACCGCGCCGAGCAGCACCTCGATGCCGACTCGCGTCCGGAGCCTGCGCACCTCGTCGGCGGCGCGACCGGCGGCCGAGAAGTCGGCGGTCTCCGGCTCGGGCTCCCGCCCCTTCCGCGGCGCCTTCGAGGCGGTGGCGGTCGCCGCTCCCCCACGCTTCTTCGGCGCCGTCTCACCGCCGTCCTCGGCGGGCTTGGCCGGCGCCTTCTTGGCGGGGGCGCGCTTCGCCCCCTTCGGGCCGCCGTCCGGCGCCTCGTCGCCCGCCGTCTCAGCGGCATCGGCGTCGTCGGCGTCGCCCGCCGCCTTCGCCTGCTGCTTCTTCGGCGAACGCTTCCCCGCCGACGCCTTGCCCGCTTCCGCCTTGCCCGCGGTCGCCTTACTCGCGGCTGCCTTGCCCGACTCAGCCGCCTTGCCAGACCCGGGCTTCTTGCCCGACTCAGCCGCCTTGCCAGACCCGGGCTTCTTGCCCGGCTCCTCGGCGGCGAGCGCATACGCGACCGGCACCCCGAAGCGACGTCGGATCCACGCGCGCGCGTTGGAGGCGACCACCATGATCGCGCCGAGCCAGATCACCTTCGTCAGCACCAGCTGGCCGTAGGTCGTGTTGACCAGGCGGTCGAGCCCGGAGAACCCGCCGATCTCCAGGAACGTCTCGATCAAGCCGCTGAACACCAGCGCACCCACTGCCCAGAACGCCCAGCGCGACCAGACCGGCAGGATCACCTCCAGCTCCCGGTACCGCGCCCGCGGCAGCAGGTACCGGGCCAGCACGGCCAGCCCGCCGAGCCACACCGCCATCGCGCCGACGTGCAGCGTGATCGCCGGAATCGAGAGCAGGGGCGCGGGAGACTGCGCTGCGTGCCCCGCGTACGGGAACGTGATCAGCACCGCGACGCCGAGCACCGCCACCAGCGCGCGGTCGATCGGACCGGCCCAGCGCGGGTCACCGCCGTCCGCCGGTGCCGCCGGGCGCAGTACGCGGATCAGCACCGGGATCGCGGCGATCAGCAGGCCCAGCCGGGTCAGCAGCGCACGCCCCACGGTCTCGTCGAGCGTTCCGCCGATGCCGCTGAGCGTGACGTCGGCGAGCGTTCCGCCGCCCGCGTAGGGCTGTTGCAGGATCAGCGTCCCGAGCGTGCCGCCGACGAGCAGTCCCCACCCGGCCCAGGCCAGGCGTCGCGGGCCCAACGTGGCGAGGCGGCGCGGCCAGAGCCCGAGAAGGATCACCAGCGGACCGGCGAGCAGCGAGAGGCCCGCGTAGGCGGCGTACCGGCTGACCGACTGCGCCGCGCGGACACCGCCGTCGACCGATGCCGACTCGGCGCCCGCGCTGAGGTCCGCGGCGTTCGCGCCCAGCGCGGAGGGTACCCGCACGCTGAACGTGTAGCCACCGGAGATCGGGTGCCCGTCGGCGGAGATGACGCGATAGCTGACCAGGTACGTACCGTCGGCCAGATCTTTCTGCACCGGGATGCGCAGCCGGGTGCCGTTGTTCACGGTGGTCGGCTCGCCCTGCGCGACGTTCTTCCCGTCCGGAGCGACCACCTTGATCCGGCCGTCGACCGGCACGACCCGCTCACTGAAGTTCATCGTGATGACGGTCGGCGCGGTGTCTGCGATCGACCCCCGGGGCGGATCGGTGCCTTCGAGCGAGGCGTGTGCCCGGGCCGGAGAGGCGCCGAAACCGACCGCAACCAAGACGAACAGCCCGACGACGAGCACCCGCCTGATCACCCGGTGCAGCGGCTGGTGGCGCTGGACCTTCGGCACGCTTCTCCCCATCCTGTCGTTCGTCCTGCTCACTCGGTCACACCTGACCCGGCACGGTGCGGTCGGGCCCGCCTCCGGGGCCCTGCATCCTTAGTACGGTCTCCGGCGCCGATGGCGTTCGATCCGCGCGCGCCAGCAGCCAGACCAGAACCGCCTGCACACCCGCCAGCAGGTGGTTCAGCTCGTGCCCGACTTGCGCGACTCCCTCGACGACGTCGATCGAACTCGTCAGCAACAGACAACCAGCCAGCGCCACCGCGACCGGCACCAGGGCCCTGGCCCAGGCCGGACGCCCGGCGACGAAAAGGAATCCGATCGCGACTGCGACGTCGAACGACGCCATCTCGCGGCCGGTGTGCAGGGCCGCGTCGCTGGTGCCGGGGTCGGCGATCAGCCCCGGGAGCGCGAGCAGCAGCTGGGCCACCGCGGACAGGCCCAGGGCCCAGCGCAGGACGCCGGCGTGCACGAGCGGGCGCCTCTCCGGACTGCGGTGGTCACTGGCCGGGCGGGGAGCACCCCGGTCGGCGGCTACGGCGGCCAGCACCTGGGCGGTGAGGTCCGGCACGTCCGCCGCACTCCGCCAGCCCTCCCTGGCCACCGCGGTGGCGTCGGCGGCCGTCGCCTGCCACGCCCGGCACTCGGCACAGCCGGCGAGGTGGGCGTCGACGTCGGCCCGGTCCGTTCCGGGGTCCTCGCCGTCCACGAGCGCGGAGAGGGCGACCCTGATCTGAGCGCACTGCATATCGGGATAGTCGTCCGACGAGCGGCGATGGTTCCCGGCGGGTCGGAGGTTCCGCTCCACGCGGCCGTACGCTGGGTGCGTGCAGCCCTTCGACGACGTCAGTAACGACGACGTCACCGAGTGGGCGCTCCGGGCCCAACGGGGCGACACGCTGGCCACCGCCGCGTTCGTCCGGGCAACCCAGCCGGACGTCTGGCGGTTCTGCGCCTCGCTGGTCGACGTGGACGCGGCCGATGACCTCACCCAGGAAACGTATCTGAGGGCGTTCCGCGCGCTGCCCGGGTTCGCCGCGCGGGCCAGCGTCCGGACGTGGTTGCTCGGCATCGCGCGCCGGACCTGCGCCGACCACCTGCGCACGGTCGTCCGGAGGCGCCGGCTCGACGAGATGCTGCGGGCTCGGCTGGCGACCGGGTCCCCGATGCCGGACCCCTCGGCGACGTCGGGCGCCACCGACCTGCTGGCGCGGTTGCCCGCGGACCGGCGGTCGGCGTTCGTCCTCACCCAGTTGGTCGGCCTCTCCTACCAGGAGGCCGCGACCGTCGAGGGCGTGCCGATCGGCACGATCCGGTCCCGCGTAGCGAGAGCCCGCGACGACCTGATCGCCGCTCTCCACCAGGCTGCCGCGTCCTGATACCGAGAAAAGGCTGCCTGGGAGAGGGGCGTCTCCCAGGCAGCCTCGGACCTGCGGGACCGAAGTCACGCCGGTCGATCTGATCGCGGTACCTCGGGTATCGGGCTACTCCGAGGGTTTCAGCCGCGACCCGGGTCCCCTGTCTCCCAACCCGGGCCGCGGCCGCCACCGCTCCCACCCGCCATCCCGGGTCGCCCACCTCCGACGGACCGGTCTCGCGCTGCGGTGAACTCAGTTCACCAGCCCAGTGCCCCGATCGACACGGGATGCGGGCACCATTACGCACCGCTTAATGTCGGCTTGAGAGATCTCAGCCGCCGTCCGCACGGAAGTCGGAAACGGTCACAGAACACCCTCTCCCCACCGGACACAAGGGCCTCGTTCCGGCACATTTTTCCGCCCGGACGGGAACCGGCCGCGATCGCCGAACGACTAATGACCGATGTCCACGCCGCGAAGCGATCTCCCCCGCGAAGCCCAGGGCCGTGCTGCCCGTGGCTCGGTTGCCCTCCGCCGGAGAGCCCCCGCCTGGTGGCCGACCGCCCGGCCCTGGCTACCGCTCGTCGCCCGGCTGGTGCTCGGCGGCGTCTGGCTCTGGGCAGGCGGCGCGAAAGCCACCGACCTGGCCGCCTCGGTACGGGCGGTGCGCGCGTACCGCCTGCTGCCGGAGGGGGTCGCGACCGTGGTCGGCGCGGGTCTGCCGTGGCTGGAGATCGCGCTCGGCCTGCTGATCGTCGCCGGGGTCGCGGTGCGGTTCGGCGGCTTGTTCTCCGCAGCCCTGCTGGTGGTCTTCCTGATCGGCATCGTCTCCGCCGCGGCACGCGGACTCCGGATCGACTGCGGCTGCTTCGGCAGCGGCGGTGAGCTCGACGCCGGACAGAGCACCGCCTACACCACCGAGATCCTCCGGGACGGCGCGCTGCTGATCGTCGCGCTCGCGCTGGCCCGATGGCCGCGCGGCCGTCTCGCGGTCGACAACTGGATCTCTGATCCGGCCCCCCGCCCCGTCCAGGCTCGAGGAACGGAACGCCCCAGATGAGTGGAGAGTCGTCGAAGCGTGCCCGGCGCATCGCCGCCGAGCAGCTGGCCAAGCAGCGCGCCGCCGAGCGCCGCCGACGCACGCTGATCGTGTCGATCATCGCGCTGGTGGCCCTTGTCGTCGCGGCCGGTGTCGGCGTGACGTTCTACCTGTCCAATCAGCCGGAGAACGCCGCGCTGCCGAAGAACGCCACCCGCTCGGCCGTCATGATCGGGCAGACCGACGCGCCGGTCACGGTCGACGTCTACCTCGACTTCCAGTGCCCGGCCTGCAAGGCGTTCGAGGAGCAGAGCGGCGCCACGCTGCAGAAGTACGTGGACGACGGCACGGTGAAGATCCGCTACCACCCGGTGGCGTACCTCGACCGGTTCTCCTCCGGCACCGAGTACTCCAGCCGATCGTCAGCGGCGTCGGGATGCGCGTCGGACGCCGGGAAGTTCACCGAGTTCCTGGCCGCGCTCTACGACAACCAGCCCGAAGAGGGCGGCACCGGCCTCACCGACGAGACGATGATCAGCCTGGCGAACAAGGCCGGTATCACCGGGGAGGAGTTCGCCACCTGCGTCACCGACGAGAAGTACGCGGACTGGACGAAGGCGGTCACCGACGAGGCGTCGAAGGCCGGCGTGACCGGCACGCCGACGGTCGAAGTCGACGGTACGGCGCTGGAGAACCCCACCGCCGCCGCCCTCACCGAGGCCATCGAGGCGGCGAAGGGCTGAGGTCAGAGGGCGACCGACGGGTCGAAGCCGTAGGGCAGTTCGAGGCGGTGCTGCCGCATCAGGTCGGCGTCGAGCAGCAGCTCCGGCGTCGGTGCGTCCGCCACGACGACACCGCCGTCGAGCAGCACCGAGCGAGGACAGAGCTCCAGCGCGTACGGCAGGTCGTGGGTGACCATCAGCAGCGTCACGTCGAGGCTCCGCAGGATGTCGGCGAGCTCGCGGCGGCTGGCCGGGTCGAGGTTGCTCGAGGGCTCGTCGAGCACCAGGATCTCCGGCCGCATCGCCAGCACCGTCGCCACGGCCACCCGCCGACGCTGACCGAACGAGAGGTGGTGCGGCGTCCGGTCGCGGAACTCCGCCATGCCGACCGCGGTCAGCGCCTCGGTGACCCTTTCTTGGAGTGCGGTGCCGCGTAGGCCCAGATTCGCCGGCCCGAACGCGACGTCCTCGGCGACCGTGGGCATGAACAGCTGGTCGTCCGGGTCCTGGAAGACGATCCCCACCCGCCGCCGGATCTCGGCGAGGTTCTTCTTGGCCACCGGCAACCCGGCCACCCGGACGCTGCCCGCGCCGGCCGTGTGGATGCCGTTGAGGTGCAGCACCAGCGTCGTCTTACCGGCGCCGTTCGGGCCGAGCAGCGCGACCCGCTCCCCCTTCTGCACCGTGAGATCGACGCCGAACAGCGCCTGCCGACCGTCCGGGTAGGCGAACGCGAGGCCCTGCACTTCCAGGGAGGGGACTCCGGTTACGTGGTCAGCCACGCCGTAACGCTAACCGCCGCGGCCGCCGCCGGAATCGTCAGCGCGGCCGCCCACTGCTGCGCGGGCGGACGGGACGAAGCGGCCATCGGCAGCGCGCCGGTGTAACCGCGGGAGAGCATCGCCACGTAGACCCGCTCGCCCCGCTCGTACGAACGCAAGAACAGGCTGCCGATCGACGTCGCGAACGCCCGGACCTGCCAGAGGAAGCGCGGGTCGTGGCAGCGGGAGAGCCGGGCGATGCGCATCGCACGGGCGTTGCCGAGGATCACGTCCGCGTACCGGAGCATGAACGTCGCGATCTGGACGATCGGCGCCGGCGTCCGGAGCCGCTGCAGCCCGAGGAGCAGATCACGCCCGTTGGTCGTCGCGGCCAGCAGCAGCGACGCGAAGACGCCGAGCGTCCCCTTCGCGACGATGTTCCAGCCGGCCCACAGCCCCGCCTCGCTCAGCGCCAGCCCGCCGACGTGGACGACCGGTCCGCCCTCGAGGAACGGCAGCAGGAACGCGAGCACCACGAACGGCGTCTCGATCAAGCCGCGAGTGGCCAACCAGCCGGGCGGAATCGCCGCCACCGCGGCGACCGCAGCGAGCAGGGCCGCGTACAGGCCGAACGCCCAGACGGCTTCCCGCGGGGTGGCGACGACGCTGAGAACGAACGCCAGCGCGGCGACGATCTTCACCTCGCCCGGGAGCCGGTGGACCGGAGAGGTTCCGGGCCGGTGCAGCGCGTGGGTGTGGCCGGCCCCCATGCCTACCGCGCCCGAGCCGCGTCGGCGGCCTCGGTATCGACGTCGACGTCGACGTCGACCTCGGCCGCGCCGGGGGACCGTCGGCGCAGCGCCCAGAACATCCCGCCGCCGATCGCCGCGACCAGCAGGACACCCGCCACCCCGGACAAGCCGGTGGAGACGAACGAGTTGTCGATGCCGCGGATGCCGTAGTCGGCCAGCGGGGAGTCGCCCAGGTCGTGCTCCTTCGCGGACTTCGCCACGCAGTTGCCGCCGGTGATCTCGTCGTCGGCGTTGAACGTGCAGCCTTCGCGGGCGGTCGCGTCCAAGCCGTCTGGCTGTGAACTGGCAGCGGAGCTGACCACCCCGGCCAGCAGCAGCGACACCAGCAGACCGAGGACGAGGAAGACCGCGAGGCGGACCCGGCCCCGCCCGCCGGTGGTGGTGGGCGTGTCGTTGCTCATGCGTTGCTCCCCGCGATGGGCGCAGCCGTGTCGCTCGTCGACGGCGGGACGGTGGCGGCCGCTGTCACCAACAGCGGCTGACGGCGGTAGCGGCGCAGCGCGTAGACCAGGTCCGGTCGGACAGCGGCCACCGTCGCCACGGTCGTCGCGGTGATCAGGCCCTCGCCGATGCCGATCAGCAGATGGACGCCGGCCATGGTGAGCGAGATCTCCCCGAGCGCCTTGTCGACCTCCCCGCCGAGGGCGTACTGCGCGACGAACCCCTGCGACGCGACGACGACCGACACCGTCGCGGCGAGGAACGACGCGAGGACGATGCCCAGGCGGTTCTTCGGCAGCACCCGCAGCGCCAGCGCGACGACGCCGTACGCGACCAGCGTCGTGAGGATCGCCATGTTCGTGATGTTGAGGCCCAGCGCGGAGAGCCCTCCGTCGGCGAAGAGCAGAGCCTGGACGAGGAGCACGGTCGCGACGCAGAGCGTGCCCACCCAGGGGCCCACCAGGATCACCGCGAGCGCGCCACCCAGCAGGTGACCGCTGACGCCGGGCAGCACCGGGAAGTTCAGCATCTGGACCGCGAAGATGAACGCGGCGACCAGGCCGGCCATCGGCGCGAGCCGATCGTCGAGGTCGCGGCGGGCCCTGGCCAGGCTCAAAGCGATCCAGGTCACGGCTACGACGCCGAAGACGGCCGAGACCGGAAGATTGACGATGCCATCGGAGACGTGCATCGCGACGGGCGTACCCGTGGGCTCCACCGCTCCCCCTCGTTGTCGATCACGTGATGCGCGCTCGCATCATTGCTGTTGTTGCAACTTACCTGCAATAGCAGGAGAGCTGCGTTGGGTGGACGACACAGTCCACGGCGCACCTGCGGCACGTGACCTACGCTCGGGGCATGACTGCCGCGCCCCGACTCGCCCCCGGCGATCCCGCTCCCGACTTCGAGCTGTCCGACGACTCCGGCAACACCGTGCACCTCGCCGACCTGCGCGGACAGCGCGTCGTGCTGTACGCATACCCGTCCGCGATGACGCCCGGCTGCACCAAACAGGCCTGCGACTTCCGGGACTCGCTCGATGCGCTCAAGGCGGCCGGGCTCACGGTCATCGGCATCTCCCCGGACAAGCCGGAGAAGCTCGCCAAGTTCCGGGACAAGGAGTCGCTCACGTTCCCGCTGGTCTCCGACCCGGACAAGAGCGTGCTCTCCGCGTACGGCGCGTACGGCGAGAAGACGATGTACGGCAAGACGGTCACCGGCGTGATCCGCTCGACGTTCGTCATCGACGCCGACGGCAAGGTGGAGAAGGCTCAGTACAACGTCAAGGCCACCGGCCACGTCGCCAAGCTCCGCCGCGACCTGGGCCTCGACTGAGGTTCATTTCAGCTGGCCTCGACGCGCCGGGGCGGCGTACCCCTGCGTACGATGTCAGCCGAGCGGGAGTGGCGGAAAGGCTAGACGCGCCGGGTTTAGGTCCCGGTGTCCTCACGGACATGTGGGTTCGACTCCCACCTCCCGCACCGAAAATTCCCACACCGAGGGCTGCCGTCCGACGCGCGGCATGCCAGGTCACTGCGGCGGGTGCGGCCAGATCCAGGCGGTGGCGCCGAGCGTGGCGGCGGCGGCCAGCAGGAGGATCGCGATCGCGAGCACCCGCATCGGGGTCGTCTCGCGCACCCGGGTCTTCAGCCGGCTCTGCACCAGCGCGACCAGCAGCAGCACGAGGCCGAACGCTCCCAGGGCCGAGCTGAGCCAGTACAACGCCGTCCGCAGGGCGTCTGACATCGGGGTCCTCCTCCGCAGCCGGTGCTCATTCTGACGGCACCCCCGGACGCGCGAACGGGCGCCCTCCCCGCTCGAAGGGCGCCCGACGCACGACCGGTCAGGTTCGGTCGGCCTCCTCGGAGGGACCGGCGAACGCGGCGCTCCGCTCACGCCCATCGGCGGAGCCGCTGAACACACGCGCGTCGCGGCCGGCGTCCGGAACGTCGCCGGAGGCGCTGGCGCGACCCGCGACGCCGGCACCGGGCACCCGCCCGTCGCGCCCGTCACCGTCGACCTGCTCCGGAATCGAGCGGCCGTTGAGCCCTTCGACCTTGTCGATCCGCAGACCGGGAATGCCGGTGACGTCCGCGCGGGACCGGGGCAGCGCCTGCGGGTAGCTCTCCCGCAACCACTGGACCAACCGCTCCCGGACGTGACACCGCAGGTCGAAAAGCGTCGGCGCATCCTTCGCGGTGACCAGCGCCCGCACCCGGACCAAGCCGCCGATCGCGTCGGTCACCTGGAAGACGCAGGCACGGCCGTCCCACAGATCGGTGCCCTCGCAGATGTGGCGGAGCTCCCGACGCATCTCCTCGGTCGGCACCGCCCAGTCGACGTCGATCTCGACGGCCCCGAGCAGCGCCGACTCGTTCCGCGTCCAGTTCTGGAACGGCTTGGTGGTGAAGTACGACGTCGGAAGCGTCAGGCGCCGGTCGTCCCAGAGGTGCAGAACGACGTAGCTCAGCGTGATGTCCTCGACGCGTCCCCACTCGTTCTCGACCACGACGACGTCGTCGAGCCGCAGCTCGTCGCTGAACGCGAGCTGGATGCCGGCGAAGCAGTTGCTCAACACCGACTGGGCGGCCAGCGCGGCGACCACACCGACGATTCCGGCGGACGCCAGCAGGCTGGCTCCGGCGGCGCGGGCGGCCGGGAAGGTCACCAGCACCGCGCCGATCGCGACCACCACCACGACCGCGACCGTGACCCGCCGCACCACCATGATCTGGGTGTGCACCCGGCGGGCGGTCTTGTTGTTCTCCACGTCGGTGCGGAACCGGGAGAGCGCCGCGTCCTCCAGCACCAGCAGTAACGCGCCGACGACCCATGCGCTGGCCGCGATCACCGAAATCGTGACCCCGTGCAGCAACGGGCCGCGCCAGTCACCGGTGGCGGTCGTGGCGTGCAGAGTGCCTTGAACGGCTACCACCACCGCCAGGCACTGCACCGGCCGGTGCAGACGAGTGGCCAGCAGGTCGAAGAGCGGTGCGCGACGACCGATGCGCCGCACGACGACATGCACGATCTGGACGACGACGAGCGCGATGAAGGCGCTCACGGCCGCTATCGCCAGCGTCTTGACGACATCGGGCAGCTCGTCGAACACGAAGGACTCCTCACGAGGTCGGGTTCGGCTGCAGCTTCATGCATAGCCCCGTTACCCCGTGCTGAAAAGCGGAGAGCACTTCACATTCGTCATCACGAGGTGACAAGGGTTACAAATACGGTCGCGACGCGCGAGCAAGCGGCCGCAGACGGCTACATCCCCAGGCCTCCACGTGCCACTAAGCGGTCGTGAGGGTGGTCGCGAGGACCTCGGCCAGCGCTCGGAACGCCTTACCGCGGTGGCTGATCGCGTCCTTGTCGGCCGCGGTCATCTCGGCGGACGTCAGGACCGAACCCGACGGCAGGAAGATCGGGTCGTAGCCGAAGCCGTTCGTCCCGCGGGGATCCCGGACCAGCGAGCCCTCCATCCGTCCCTCGACGACGTGGGTCGCACCCGACGGCAGCACCAGCGCGGCCGCACACACGAACGCCGCGCCCAGCCGGGTGTCCGGCACGTCCGCCACCTGCTCCAGCACCAGCCGCAGGTTCGCCTCGTCGTCCTTGGCCCGGCCGGCCCAGCGCGCGGACAGCACGCCCGGCATGCCGTTGAGCGCGTCGACGGCGATCCCGGAGTCGTCGGCGATCGCAGGCAGCCCGGAGATCTCCGCCGCCTCCCGCGCTTTGAGCACCGCGTTCTCCGCGAACGTCGCGCCGTCCTCGACGGTGTCGGGGTAGGGCGGCACCTCGTCCAGCCCGACGACCTCGATCTGCGGCACCGCCACCGCGAGGATCCGCCGCAGCTCGGCGATCTTCTTCGCATTGCGGCTCGCCAGCACCACCCGGGTGAGGCTCACGATTCGAGCGCCTTCTGCTGCAACGTCGCCAGCTCCGCGCAGCCGGCGGTGGCCAGGTCGAGCAGCGCGTCCAGCGTCTCCCGCCCGAACGTGATCGCCTCGCCGGTGCCCTGCACCTCGACGAACTCGCCCGAGCCGGTACAGACGACGTTCATGTCGACGCCGGCCTTGACGTCCTCGTCGTAGTTGAGGTCGAGCCGGGGCTCGCCGTCGATGACGCCGACGCTGACCGCGGCGACCGAGTTCTTCAGCGCCTTCTTCGGGGACGCCGCCAGCGCGTGCCGGGACGCCAGCCACTGCACGGCGTCCGCCAGCGCCACGTAGGCGCCGGTGATCGCGGCGGTACGGGTACCGCCGTCGGCCTGCAGCACGTCGCAGTCGAGCGTGATCGTGTTCTCGCCCAGCGCCTTGAGGTCGAGGCAGGCCCGCAGGCTGCGCCCGATCAGCCGGGAGATCTCGTGGGTGCGACCGCCGATCCGGCCCTTCACCGACTCCCGGTCGCCGCGGGTGTGGGTGGCCCGCGGCAGCATCGCGTACTCGGCGGTCACCCAGCCCAGGCCACTGCCCTTGCGCCACCGCGGCACGCCCTCGACGACGCTCGCGGTGCAGAGCACCCGGGTCCGGCCGAACTCGACGAGCACCGAGCCTTCGGCGTGGTCGGACCAGCCGCGTTCGAACGAGACAGGGCGGAGCTGGTCGGCGACCCGACCGTCGGGCCGGTGACCGATCGTGAGCACGGTGGAGGAGTCCGTCATGGGCGGCAGCCTATCCCCCTCTGCGACCCCGTCGACGCGGGCGGATCGCCGCCCAGAACTCACGCGCCGCCAAACCCGCCAGGTACGGCACCAGGTCGGTGCCCCGATCGATGACCCAGCCGGTGCCCTTGGTCGCCAGCCACCAGACGTGCTCGAACGGACGCGTCGCCCGGCCACCGCTCGGCTCGGCCGACGGCATCCGCGGTACCGGGACACCACGGGCGGCGAGCGCTCCGGCGAACTCCCTGGCCATCACGCGGTGCCCGCGCTCGTTCGGGTGGAGTCGGTCGACGTGCCAGGCCGAACGGTCGGCGACGGCCGGGTGGCCGGCCAGGTCCACGTGGACGGTGCGGTGCCGGTCGGCCACCGCCTGGACGGCCGTGTTCAGGTCGTCGGTGCGGCGGCCGAGCGGGCGACGGAGCGCACCGGGCAGGCGCAGCATCCGGCCGGGGTCGGGCATGCGCGCGGTGAGCACGATCGCACCGGACGCGCACAGCGAGCCGACGACGCGGTCCAGCCGGTCTTCGATCTGAGCCGGGTCGAACCCAGGGCGCAGGACGTCGTTGACGCCGACGACCACGCTCGCCACCGTCGGCGCGAGACGTAACGCGGACGGCAGCTGCTCGTCGAGGACCCTGGCGGTGGTGGCTCCGCTGCTCGCGTAGTTGACGAACTCGACGCCCGGCCGCACGAGTGACATCGTGGGCGCGCCGACGGCCGACGCCTCCGCACCCGCTGCGAGCGGCAGGGACACCAGCGGCGGCGCGCGCCTCACGTCCGCCGAAGGCTGTTCGAACGCCTCGGCGAGCAACGCCGCCCACCCGCGCCAGCCACCGCCGGGCAGCGGATCACCCAAGCCCTCGGTCACCGAATCCCCGAGCGCCGCGAAGCGGACGCTCGCACGGTCGATCCCGGCCACGAGGCCACCTCCTCGAACGTCTCCAACGGCTCCAGGTTGTGCGCGGCGAGCATCCCGCTCACCGCCGTCGGCCAGTCGAAACGCTGCGCGCGCTGCCGCGCGGCCGACCGCCGGTCCGCCTCCGGACGCGCAGCCAGCTCCAGCACCGCCTCCGCGAACCGGATGCCTGCCGTGCCGGAGCTCGCAGTTCCCGGCACCGCGACCCCGGCGTCACCGATCACCTCACCGAGCGCGCCGTCCCCGGCCGCGACCACCGGCGTTCCGCAGGCCATCGCCTCCAGCGCGGCCAGCCCGAACGTCTCCGCCGGGCCGGGGGCGAGCACGGCGTCCGCGGTCGCCAGCAATCGGGCCACCAGGCCGCGGTCGGGGACGAAGCCCAGGAATCGCACCGGGAGGCCCCGGGCGCGCCGCTCCAGCGCCGGACGCCGCGGCCCGTCGCCGACCACGACGAGCACCGCGGCCACTCCCCGGGCGCGCAGCGCCGCCAGCGCGTCCACCGACCGCTCGACGCGCTTCTCCGGCGACAGTCGGCCACAGTGGACCAGCAGCAGTTCGCTCGGCCGGGCCAGCGTGCCCCGCAGCGCGACGTCGCGCAGCCCCGGGTGGAACCGCGACAGGTCGACGCCGAGCGGCACCTTGACCAGGCCCGCCGCGCCGATCCGGCGGAACTCCCCAGCGGCGAACTCGGTGGTCGCGACCACGGCGTCGAACGACGCGGCGGTGCGCTGGTTCAGCTGGTCGGCGACCCGCCGCGTCGGAGCCCAGGGCGGCAGCGCCATTCCCAGCAGCGCGGTGAGGTTCTCGTGCGACACCATCACCGAGGCGACGCCGTGCCGACGGGCCCAGCCGCCGGTCCAGCGCAGCGTGGTCCGGTCGGAGACTTCCAGGCGGTCCGGACGCAGCTCCTCCAGGAGCGCGGCGAGACGACGGCGGCCGACGACGACCCGGTAGCCGCCCATCCACGGCACGGTGGGGCCGGGCAGCGTGATCACCCGGCCCTGCGGCGTGTCCTCGTCGGTGGCGCGCGGGCCGGGGACGACCAGCACCGGGTGGTGCCCGGCCGCCCGGTAGCCGCGGCCGAGCTCGTGGAGCGCGGTACGCAGCCCGCCCGACCGCGGCCCGACGAAGTTCGCCAGCCGGACGATCGTCGCGGGGCCGGCGCCCGGCTCGATCACGCGGCGCGCTCCACCGGTGTAGTCATCGCCGCTCCACCGGCCACGTCGCGGTAGTGCTCGATCAGCGCGTCGCCGACCGCCGCCCAGCTGCGGCCGGCAACCGCCGCGCGGCCCGCCGCACCGAACTCACGGCGGAGCGCGGCGTCCTCGACCAGTGCACGCACGGCGACCGTCAGCGCGGACGCGTCCTCCGGCGTCACCAGGTAGCCGGTCCGACCGGAGCGGACCAGGTCGACCGGGCCACCGGCCGCGGGGGCGACCACCGGCAGACCGGACGCCATCGCCTCCTGCACGGTCTGGCAGAACGTCTCGTGCGCGCCGGTGTGCACGAACACGTCGAGGCTGGCGAACGCCGTCGCGAGGTCCTCACCGACCAGTTCGCCCAGGAACGTCGCCCGCGGCATCTGTTTCCGCAGCGCGGGGCCGGCCGGTCCGTCACCGATGATGACGACCTCGACGCCGGGCAGGTGCGTGACCGGCTCCAGGAGGTCCACCCGCTTCTCCGGCGCGAGCCGCCCCACATAACCCACCAGCACGTCGTCGGCGCCCCGGAACTCCGCGTCCCGGAATACCGCGTCCCGGAATACCGCCGAGCGCTTGTCCGGGTGGAACCGGACCGCGTCCACTCCGCGGGGCCAGAGGTGGATCGGTCCGATGCCGTGCGCGGCCAGCTCGGTCGCGGTCGCGCTGGACGGCGCCAGTGTCCGCGCGGTCACCCCGTGTACCCGGCGCAGCCAGCGCCAGGCCGCCGCGCGTCCGGCGCCGAGCTTGTAGAACCCGGCGAAGCCCGGCACGTCGGTCTGGTACACCGCGACCGCGGGCACGCCCAGCCGGGCAGCGGCGAACGCTCCCTGCGCGGCGAGCGCGATCGGAGACGCCAGATGCACGACGTCCGGCCGGTGGCGGCGCAGCGCCGCAGTCACCCGCCGGGTCGGCAACCCCACCCGGAAGCTCGGATACCCCGGCAACCCGACGCTCGGCACCCGGACGACCGGGATGTCCGGAAGCGCGCCGCGAGGGGTCCCTGTGCTCTCGGGCGCCACCACGAGCGGTTCGTGCCCTCGGGCGAGCAGATGCTCCACGGTGCGCAGCACCGAGTGGGCGACCCCGTTGACGTCCGGCGGGTACGACTCCGTGATGATCGCGACACGCATACGACTCAGCGTCGCGTGAGAGGCTTTTCCCCTGGTCACTACCGGATGGCCGGGAGTGGAACGAGCGGCCAAGGATGTCCGCACCCCGCGAAGTCGGCTACCTTCGGTGCACCGCGGTCGGCGACCAGGCAGGATGGCCCCACCGGGTTATCGCTGTGATCACCCGGACAGCGGAGGTGACGTGCCAACCGACACGCTCAGGTTGGGTGCCGACCTGACGGTGACTACCTTGTGTGACGCCGCCGGAACGTTTCCCGAACCTCTCGAGGAAGCTTTCCCCGACGCGGGGAACACCGGCCGATGGCCAATGCACGTGCATTGCCACCTGGTCCGGACGCCGACCAGGCTCGTGCTGGTGGACGCCGGCATCGGCCCGGTGTGGGCGCCGGCCGGAGGCTGGTTCGGCCGGCCAGGGCGGCTGCCCGAGGAGCTGGCAGCGCTCGGCGTGGGCCCCGAGGAGATCACCGATGTGATCATCACCCACCTTCATCCCGACCACATCGGCTGGGTGGTGGCCGACGAGGACGACCCGAAGCCGTACTTCTCCAACGCCCGCCACGTGGTGCAGGGCGCGGAGCTGAAGTGGCTGCGGGAGAACGGCGACGAGTGGGACGAGCTGTACGAGTCCCACGTCAAGCCGCTCGTCGACGCGCAGCTGCTGGTGGAGGTCGCCGGAGCGGCGACGCTCGACGAGCGGCTGGACCTGGTGCTCGCGCCCGGCCACACCCCCGGCCACCAGTGCCTGCTGGTCGACGCTCCGGACCGGCCGTTGCTGATCACCGGGGACGCGTTCGTGCACCGCGGCCAGATGACCAGCGCGGGGCTCGCGTACCGGTACGAAGAGGGAACCGACGACGCGGCGAAGACCCGTCGGCGGCTGCTCTCGGTCGCCGCCGAGCGGGGCGTGCTGCTGGCGCCGTGCCACCTGGACGAGGGCGTAGTCCTGGTCGAGAGCGCGAGCGAAGACTCGTTCCGCACCACCGCGATGGCCCGCTGCCCCAACTCGGTGGCCTGACCGCAGGGCGTTGCACATTTTTCGCCCCCACGAGGGACGAGAATGTGCAACGCCCCATCAAACCTCGTACGTCGCGCCTGCGTGGGCCAAGTGGATGGGGCCCGAGTACGCGCTGCGGGCTTCGGCCAGCGTCTTCTGCGGGTCACCCCAGGCCTGCACCAGGTGGGTGAGCACCAGGCTACGGGCCCCGGAGCGGGTGGCGTACTCGCCGGCCTCGCGGCCGGTCAGGTGCAGGTCCGGCGGGTGCGGAACGTCCTCTAAGTAGGACGCCTCGCAGAGGAACAGGTCGACGTCGCGAGCCAGCCCGATCAGGGCCTCGCTCCGGCCGGTGTCGGCCGAGTAGGCGATCGCGCTGTCACCGTGCTCGATCCGCACGCCGAACGTCTCCACCGGGTGGTTGACCCTCGCCGCGACGACCGCAAAAGGGCCGACCGCGAACCGCCCCGGCTGCAGCGTCTTCACGTCGTACACGTCCTCGACGCTGCCGCCGACGTAGTCCTCCGGCCCGTAGATCTGCGCTAGCCGCTCCCCCGCCCCCTCCGGGCCGTACAGCGGCATCGGGCGGTGCTTGCCTGCCGGATCGTACCGGCGGACCACCACGTACGAGCAGGCGTCCAGGATGTGGTCGCAGTGCAGGTGCGAGAGCACGATCGCGTCGACGCCGTGCATGCCCGCCGGATGCCGCTGCAACGCGCCGAGCGCGCCGGTGCCGAAGTCGAGCAGCAGCCGGAAGCCCTCGGCCTCCAGCAGGTACGCGGAGCACGGGGAATCCGGCCCCGGGAAGCTGCCGGCACATCCGAGCACGGAGAGCTTCATCCGGCCACCTCCACTGCCGTAAGGGAGCCCACCACGGCCGCCTCCGGCCCGAGGAACCGACGGCCCAGGCGTGCGAACGGCTCCGGATCGCCGGTCGCCAGGAACTGGTGCTCCGGCGGCCCTACGTCGTCGCCGCGCAGCAGGTCGCGGGCGGTGAGTGCCCGGTAGACGTCCTTCGCGGTCTCGTCCGCGCTCGACACCAGCGTGACTCCGTCCCCCATCACCAGACTGATCACTCCGGTCAACAAGGGGTAGTGTGTGCACCCCAGCACGAGCGTGTCGACCTCGGCACGCTGCAGCGGCTCCAAGTACGCCTGGGTGAGCCCCAGCAGCTGACGCCCGCTGGTGACTCCCCGCTCGACGAACGAGACGAACTCCGGGCACGCAACCGCGGTGACTTCGACGTCCGGCGCCGCGGCGAACATGTCCTGGTACGCGCCGCTGGTGATCGTCGCCCTGGTCCCGATCACGCCGACCCGCCCGTTGCGGGTCGCCGCGACCGCGCGTCGCACCGCCGGGAGCACCACCTCGACCACCGGCACGTCGTAGCGCTCCCTGGCGTCGGCCAGGCAGGCCGCGGACGCGCTGTTGCACGCGATCACCAGCATCTTGACGCGACGGGCGACGAGCTGGTCGAGCGCCTCCAACGCGAAGCGGCGGACCTCGGCGATGGGTCGGGGGCCGTAGGGCACGTGGGCGGTGTCGCCGACGTAGATCAACTGCTCGTTCGGGAGCTGGTCGAGCACGGCACGCGCCACGGTCAGCCCGCCGACCCCGGAGTCGAAAATCCCGATTGGCGCGTCCGTCACGGCGCCGAGCGTACGCGGCAGGGGTGGTGGTCTGTCTGTCCGGAAGCTAACTCGACGGCCAGTGTCATGACCGTCACCTGTTCGAGGCGACGACGGTCACCGCCGTTCGCCGGGGATTCCCCGAAGGCCACCTCTCCGGACGCGCGGAGAGGTGGCCTTCGGTGCGAATCGCTCGCTACGACGCGGTGGCGAGGCTCAGGCCGAATCGCTGGTCGTCGTCGGTCCACCACCGGGTCGGCTCGAAACCCGCGGCGGACAGTTCGGCGGCCACGCCCTCGGGGCGGAACTTCGCGGAGATCTCGGTGCGCACCACCTCGCCGCGCGCGAACTCCACCGTGAGGTCGACGGCGGGAATCCGCACGCGCATCGCGTGCCGGGCCCGCAGCCGCATCTCGATCCACTCCCGCTCGGCGTCCCAGATCGCGACGTGGTCGAACTCCGCCGGCTCGAAGTCGGCGTCCAGTTCGCGGTTGAGCACCCGGAGCACGTTGCGGTTGAACTCGGCGGTGACGCCGGCCGCGTCGTCGTAGGCGGGCACCAGGACGTCCGGCGACTTCACCAGGTCGGTGCCGAGCAGCAGCGTCTCGCCGGGGCGCAGCGCCCCCCGGACGTCGCCCAGGAAGCGCGTCCTGGCGTCCGGCGCCAGGTTGCCGATCGTCCCGCCGAGCAGCACCACCATCCGGTGGCCGGTGGCCGGTAACCGGTCCAGGTGACGCTCGAAGTCGGCGACCACCGCGTGCACCGCGAGGCCGGGGTACTCCCACAGCAGACCGGCCGCGCCGGTGCGCAGCGCGGCGTCCGAGACGTCGACCGGGACGTACGTCCGCAGGCGGTCGGTGGCGCGCAGCGCGTCCACCAGCAGGCGGGTCTTCTCGGCCGAGCCGGCGCCGAGCTCGACCAGCGTGGTCGCGGCCGACACGTCGGCGATCTCGGCGGCGCGGGCCTGCAGGATCGAGCGCTCGGCCCGGGTCGGGTAGTACTCCGGCAGCCGGGTGATCTCGTCGAAGAGCTGGCTGCCGCGGTCGTCGTAGAACCACCGCGGCGGCATCCACTTCGCCGGCGCGGAGAGCCCGGTGACGACGTCCTGGCGCAGCGTGCGCGCGGTGAAGTCCGGCGGCAGGTGGTTCTCGACCACCAGGGTGCTGGCCAGGGTTTGTGTCATCGGGCGGCCTCCGCAGTGAGTTCGAGTGTGTCGACGGTGACGCCGTCGGCGGTGGCGACCAGCAACGACCGGTCGGGGACGTCACGCCACCCGGGCCCGTCATCGGTTGGTTCGGACGCCACGATCACCCCGGCCGGGGACGCGCGGCGCCAGCTGAGCGTGTCGCCCCAGACCGTGGCCACGACCGTGGTGCCGTCGGTGGCGAGCATGTTCAACCGCGCGTCCGGCACGTCCACCGCCGTGACGGTCTCGGCCAACGCGACCGGCAGCGGGACACCGGCCGCCAGTCGCGACCGGGCGTAGGCCCAGAGCAGCGCGGAGTCGGTCGGCGCCTCCAGCCGGACCAGCGCCTCCGGGGGCAGGGCGGCCGCCAGGCCGTGCAGCGACCCGGGCCAGCCGGGTACCGCGCCGTTGTGGCTGAACAACCACTTTCCGGACGCGAACGGCGCGGCCGCCGCCTCGGCGAAGCCCATTCCCTCGGTGCCCGACCGCACCGCCGCGAGCACGGCGCCGGAGCGGACCACCCTGGCCAGGTCGAGCAGGTTGGGATCGCCCCACATCGGGCGGTCACGGCGGTACCGGGCCGGGACGGGGTCGCCGGTCGCGTACCAGCCGACGCCGAACCCGTCGGCGTTCACCGTGCCGTACCGCTGCCGCCGCGGCGCCCACGATTGGCGGAACAGCCCGTGCTCCGGCTCGACCAGGAGTTCCTGCAGCGTCAGCGGGGGGCCGAGGTAGGCCAGGTGCCTACACATCGGCGTCCTCGGGGCGAGCGTTCCGGGCGCAGCGGAAGCCGGCGAAGATCTGCCGCCGGATCGGGTAGTCCCAGTTGCGGAACGTCGTCCGGCAGGCGCTCGGATCGGTGGCCCAGGCGCCGCCGCGCAGCACCTTGTAGTCGCTGCCGAAGAAGACCTCCGAGTACTCCGGGTAGGGGAACATCGCGAACCCGGGGTACGGGGTGAAGTCGCTGGAGGTCCACTCCCAGACGTCCCCGATCAGCCCGCGGACGCCGAGCGGCGAGACGCCGTCCGGATACGCCCCGACCGGTGCCGGCTGGAGGTGCGCGCCGGCGAGGTTCGCGTGCGCGGCGGTCGGGTCGTCGTCGCCCCACGGGTAGCGCAGGCTCCGACCGGTGGCCGGGTCGTACCGGGCTGCCTTCTCCCACTCGGCCTCGGTGGGCAGACGCTTCCCCGCCCAGCGGGCGTAGGCGTCCGCCTCGTACCAGCAGACGTGCTGCACGGGCTCCTGCGGTGGTACCTCTTCGACGTGTCCGAAGCGGGTACGCCGCCAGGTGTCCCCGTCCCGGTGCCAGAACTGCGGTGCGGCCAGCCCTGCGGCCTGCCGGTGGGCCCAGCCGGCCGGCGTCCACCAGCGCTCGTCGTCGTACCCACCGGCCTCGACGAACGCGATGTACTGCGCGTTCGTGACCGGGTCGGCGTCGATCCAGAACGGCTCGACGCCCACCGCGTGGGCCGGCCGTTCGTTGTCGAGCGCCCAGGGCTCGAGGTCGGTGCCCATCAGGAACATGCCGCCGGGGACGTAGACCTCGTCGCTGGCCGGGGCCCGTCCGGGCGGCGGGGCGGGCGCGTCCAGTACCGGGGCGCCGACCCGCAGCTGATGGGTGGCGAGCATCGTCTCCACGTGCTGCTGCTCGTGCTGGACGATCATCCCGAACGCGAACCCGGCCTCGGTGAGCCGGCGGCCCTCCAGCGGCGTCCGCTCCAGGACGTCGAGCACCTTGCGCCTGACCTCGGCCACGTAGGAGCGGGCCTCGTCCGGGCCGAGCAGCGGTAGCGACGGGCGGTCGGCGCGCTTGTGCGCGAATGCGTCGTAGAGGTTGTCGATGTCCTCCCGCACCGGCTCACGGCCACCGACGTCCCGAACCAGCCACAGTTCTTCCTGGTTGCCGATGTGGGCGTAATCCCACACCAGCGGCGACATCAGCGGTGAGTGCTGCCGGACCAGGTCCTCCCGGTCGACGGCGTCGGTGAGCGTGATGCTGCGGTTGCGCGCGCGGTCGAGCTCTTCGGCGATCCGGACCCGCAGCTGTTCGGGAGAGTGGCGAAGCGTTTCGATGGCGGTCATCGGCCCTCCTCCGGGGTGGCGTACGTCTCGTCGGTGGGTCGGTCCAGGTCGTGCGTCCGGGCGAAGTGGTCGAGCTGGTCGTCGGCGGGCGTCCGGCCGCGGAACGTGTAGCGCTCCGCGAACCGGGTGACGCGAGCGATCGTGTCCCGCGGCAGGCCCGCTGCGGCCGCCCCTTCCAGCGCGACCGCGAGGAGCTGCGACGCCGCACGGGCCAGTGCCGGATCGGTGAGACCGTCGCGGGCCGCCCTGGCCCATGCCGTCGGCCAGATGGCTTCGCCGAGCGGCTCGACCGCGGCGAGCGCGGCGTCCCGGCACTTCGACGAGGAGAGCAGCGTCCAGAGGACGGCGGGCGGTACCTGCCAGTCGTCACCCGCCTGCGCGTCGAGGTACCGCACCTCCAGGTAGCCCTTCGCACGCACCGGCGGAAACAGCGTGCTCAGGTGGTACTCGAGGTCAGCGAACGTGGCCGGACGGTCCAGCGCCCCGTCGATCCAGTCGGCGAACGTGACGCCCGGCGGAGCGTCCCAGCGATCGGTCTCGTTCGGCAGGCAGAGCAGGCGGGCGTCGAGCGCGGCGGCCGCGTAGGCCGCGCGCGGGTCACCGGCGATGCCGGACACCTGGGTGCGGCTCGGGTCCAGCCGGATCCAGGCCCGTTGCCGCGCGGAGTACCAGCCGGTGGGTGCTCCCGCGTAGATCGGCGAGTTCGCGAACAGCGCGACGAGCGTCGGCCCGATCGCGTGCAGTGTCCGCCATCGCTCGGCCAGCGCATGGTCGCCGGTCTCGGTACCGACGTCGACCGAGAGCTGCACCGAGGCGGTCGAACCCATCATCAGCCGGCCGGCGGCACCGTCGCGGTCGAAGTACCGCTCCATCGCGGCGTACCGGGCCTTCTCGACCACGCGGGTCGCCGGTCGGTGCGCGTCGATCCCGGAGTGGCCGACGGCGAGACCGGAGCGGGCCAGCGCGGCCCGGAGCACGTCGGCGTCGGTACCGGCGGCGGCCAGGCAGTCGGCGAAAGTGCCCCAAGCCCGGGTGGAGAGTTCGACCTGCCCACCGGGTTCGACGGTGATCGACGAACCGGCGGGGAGGGGGACGCCGAGCGCCGTCGGATCGGCGGTCGGTGCGGTGAGGATGGGAGGGCTCCAGCGTCCGAGTGCGGAGGCGAGCCGCTCTACCGGGATGAGCGCGGTGGGATCGGTCGGGTCGTAGATCAGGCGTTCCAGCTCGATACCGGCCAACCGCGGCGGACCGATCTTGAAACAAATCTTCGCCACGAACGCCTCGGCGTCCGCGCGGGTGTGGATCGGCTCGGCGAGCGGCTCCTGCGCCGCTGTGACCGTGCCGATCGGCCTCGTCGTCGTCTCGGACATGTGTTCCACCTCCGCTGTCGCACTCGGGGAAGCTCCGGGCCGGTCCGCGACCCGACGGACCGGACCGAAGACCGACCCGACTGGCCATGCTCCCTCGGAATCGGCCGACCTGCATCCGGCGCCGCTCGACGCGGAGATGCATACTTCTTGACAAAGAGGGAAAACGGCGCTGCCGTTCGGGCTAGGTCGCCCTCGACAAAAGGGCCGATTCTGGCGGGTTCCGCCGCCCACGCCGCTTCCGAACCCCGCGCTGCGTATGCTCCGCCGTACGTGACGGATGTGATGGACGTTGTTGACACTGACAAGTGTCAACGCAGAACGCGGAGCAATGATGGCTCGCGGTCGACACCGCAGTGCACAAGTCAGCCGACGGTCGGCGGTCGAACGAGTTGCCGGCACCGGACCCTCGCGACGGACCAAAGCGATCGCCCCGTGGGTGATCGTGGCGATCGTTCTGGCAACGGTGGTCAGCGGAACTACTTTCGGTTACCTGTGGGTCACCGCCCGCTGTAGCGGTACGCCGGTCGAGCTGTCGATCGCTGCCTCACCCGACCAGGCTCCGGTCGTGGAGTCCCTGGCCGAGAAGTGGCAGGAGGACGCACCCGAGATCGACGGCCGGTGCGCCGAGATCAGCGTGCGCGCGGTGCAGTCGGCAGAGGTGGCGAGCTCGCTGACGCCGAACTGGAAGGCGGACGCCGAAGACCCGCGGATCGACGTCTGGATGCCGGACTCGAAGGTCTGGATCGACAGCGCCAAGACCCGCCAGGAAGTCCGGGAGATGGTCTCCGGCCCGTCCACCACCGTCGCGCGGTCGCCGGTCGTGATGGCGCTCCCGAAGCCGATGGCCGAAGCACTCGGCTGGCCGGACAAGGTGATCTCCTGGGCCGAGCTGTCCAGGGCTCGGGTCGCCGGTACCACCTGGGCGAAGTTCCAGCACGGCGACTGGGGTCCGCTCAAGATCGGCATCGGCGATCCGCGCGCCTCGTTCGCCGCGCTCGGCACGCTGCTCTCGGTAGCCGACGCGAACGGTGACAACAGCGTCGCCGAGGCCGAGCTGGGCAACGCGCTGGTGCTGGCCCGCGCGTCGACCGTCGAGCTCGCCACCTCCGACGCGTTCCTCAGCAAGATGAGGCAGGTCGTCAACACCGGCGCGCTGAAGGACGCGGGACCGTTCCCAGCGACCGAGGCCCAGGTGGCCGCGTACGACAACGCGAAGCCGAAGGTGGAGCTGGTCGCGATCAACCCGGACGAGGGCACGGTCATCGCGAACTACCAGTTCCTGGTGCTCAAGGCCGACTGGGTCGACTCGGTGCGGCAGAAGGTCGCCGCAGAGTTCCTGAAGTTCCTGCGGGGCGAGGAGAGCAAGAAGGCGTACGGCGCGGCCGGCTTCCGCGACCCGCAGCTCTCGACGCAGTACGCGGTCGGGCTCGACACCGAACTCGGCATGGGCAGCCCGCCCACCTCCACGGCGCGTGAGTTGCCCAAGATCGAGTCGGTCACCCAGACCGTGGGCTACTGGACTGCGCTGCAGCGCAAGGCGAACCTCCTCGCGGTCATCGACAGCTCCGGTTCGATGGAGGAACCGGCGCCGGACGGCAGCGGGACCCGCATGCAGGTCGTCCAGCAGGCGTGTCTGCGGGCCGACTCGCTGTTCAACCCGCAGTCCTACGTCGGCAGCTGGCGGTTCTCCACGAACCTCGACGGCGACAAGGACTACGAGGAGATGGTGCCGATCGGGCCGGTCGGTGGCCGGCTGCCCGACGGCACGCTGCGGAAGGACGCGCTGGACGCGTCGATCTACAACGACCTCGACCCGGAAGGCGCCACCGGGCTCTATGACACGCTGCTCGCCGCGTACCTGTTCATGCAGGAGCACTGGCTCGGCGAGAACCGGCTCAACCTGTTGGTACTGATGACCGACGGCAAGAACGAGGACCCGGACGGCATCTCCCAGGCCGAGCTGATTCAGAAGCTCAAGGCGGCCGCCAACCCGGACAAGCCCATCCAGGTGCTGATCATCGGGTACGGCCCGGATACCGACCTGACCGAGCTCAAGACGATCACGAGCGCGGTGGGCGGTAACGCGTACCCGGCGCGGACCGGCGCGGACATCGAAAAGGTGTTCCTGGCCACCCTGATCGGCAGCGAAGGCTAGATCGGGCACACAAGACCCCCGCGCGGTGCGCGGGGGTCTTGTCGTTCTCCGGCTCACTTCACTTCGTGGTGGAGGACGCGGAGCACACCACCGACGAGCGGCAGCAGCACCCAGAACGCCACCGACACCGCGAGCCGCGTCCAGTCGTCTCCGTGCATCGACGCGGTCAGCAGCGGCTCGGTGGTGGTGCCCAGGTCGAGCCACCCGGCGACGTCCTTCAGCGCGGTCACGGTCGACCCCAGGATCGACCACACCGTCGGGATCACGAAGTACAGGACGATCGCCAGTCCGGACGCGAGCAGCAGCGCCCCGAACGCGACCCCCATCAGCATGTTGACGAGCTGGAACAGCAGCGCGTTGAAGACCGCGCCCACGCTCAGGTCCCAACTCCCGCCGCGGTTCAACAGGTCCGCCGCCAGGTTGCCCAGCACCGCGACGCCCAGCGATGCCACCACCGACAGCACGGTGATCACCACCGCGGCCAGCAGCTTCGCCGTTAACACCCGGTGCCGCCGCGGCACCAGCGCGAACGTGGTCAGCGCGGTGCGCTGGTTCCACTCGCTGGTCACGGCGAGGATGCCCAGCACCGGCAGGAGGATGCTCACCCCGCCGGTGGCGAACGTCAGGAAGTTCTCCAGCGTCCGGGTGTCCGACGGGCCGGCGAAGACCCGCACGGTCACCAGTGCGATCACGATCAACCCGACGCTCGCCAACAGCCAGCGGCCGGCCCGGGTGTCGGCCATTTTGCGCAGTTCGACGCCGGTGAGCCGCCCCATCGACGGCGCCGTGGGCTTCGCCGACTGCTGGGTCAGGTACGAAGGGCTCTCGGCCACTGTGGTCATGCCGCCACCTTCTCGGATTGAGCAGCGGTGAGCTGCAGGAACATCTCCTCCAGGCCGCTTCCGTCGGCCGGGCGGAGCTCGGTGAGGACGACCCCGGCCGCGGCCGCCACGCGGCCCACCGCCTCGGCGTCCGCGTCGACCGAGAAGCCACCGCCCGGGGCGCCGGTCGTCGGCAGACCGGCCGCGTCGAGCGCTGCCCGCAGCGCAGCGGGGTCGGTGGACCGCACGCGGACGCCGGCGGCGCTGAGCAGATCGGCCTTGCTGCCCTGGGCGACGATCCGGCCGCGGCCGATCACGATCAGGTGGTCGGCGATCACCTCGACCTCCCGGAGCAGGTGCGAGGAGAGCAGCACGGTGCCGCCCCGGTCGGCGAACTCGCGGAGCAGGCCGCGCATCCAGAAGATGCCCTCCGGGTCGAGCCCGTTGGCCGGCTCGTCGAGGATCAGCACCGCCGGGTCGCCGAGCAACGCGTGCGCCAGACCGAGCCGCTGCCGCATTCCCAGTGAGTACGCACCCACCCGTCGCCGTGCGGCCTCCGGCGGCAGCCCGACCCGATCGAGCAGCGCCTGCACGTGCTTCCGGTCGACGCCGAGGATCCGAGCCGAGACGGCGAGGACCTCGAAGCCGGTCCGGCCGGCGTGCTGAGCACTCGCGTCGAGCAGCACCCCGACCTCGCGTCCGGGGTTCGGCAGGTCGCGGTAGGGCAACCCGTTGACGGTCGCGCTGCCGTGCGAGGGCGGAGTGAGCCCACAGACCATCCGCAGCGTCGTGGACTTCCCGGCTCCGTTCGGGCCGAGGAAGCCGGTGACGCTACCTGGTTCGCAGCGGAACGAGACGTCGTCCACCGCTTTGTACGCGCCGTACGTCTTGGTCAGTCGGTCAACAGCGATCATGGGACGAGCGTCGCGGTGGACGGCGTCCGGACGCGTCGCCCGGAAGGCTACGGCCGGTGACCGAAGTAGCGTCACCTATCAACTTTGGTCGGTATCCGACCGGCTCGCGACGGTCGTAGCCTGGTTCCATGGGGTCGGCGGTGGACAAGCGTGCGGCGCACGCCGATCCGGCCACCAACGAGGCGATGCTGACGTACCTGGCGGACCGCCCGGAGCCGGACCAGTCACCCCTGCGGCAACGCGCGGTCGACGTGATCTGCGTAGTGGTGTCGGCGGCTCTCCCGGTCGGCTTCTGGATCGCGCTGGCGACCGGCCACACCGAGGTCGAAGAGCCGCTCCAGTGGGTCGACCTGATCATGGCCACGCTCTGTGCCCCACTGGTCTGGTGGCGCCGTCGCTGGCCGACGACGATCTCGGTCGTCGTCTCCGTGTTGGCCACCGTCGCGACACTGGCCAGCATCGCGCAGGGCATCACGCTGCTCACGGTCGCGGTCCACCGACGACCACGCGCGGTGTTCTTCGCCGCGGCGGTGTTCGTCGCGACCGGCGCCATTTACAACGTGGTGCGGCCGAGCCCGGACGTTCCGTACTGGGTCACGTTCCTCATGGTGAATCTGCTCGCCGCCGGTCTGGTGGCCTGGGGAAGCTTCATCAAGGCCCGGCGCGCGCTGATCGCCTCGCTGCGGGACCGAGCCCGCCGCGCCGAGGAGGAGCAGCACCGCCGGGTCGAGCAGGCCCGCCAGTTGGAGCGCACCCGGATCGCCCGCGAGATGCACGACGTCCTCGCTCACCGGATCTCGCTGCTGAGCCTGCACGCCGGCGCCCTGGAGTTCCGCCCGGACGCCCCGCCCGACGAGATCGCGCGCGCCGCCGGCGTCATCCGCACCAGCGCTCACCAGGCCCTCCAGGAGCTGCGCGACGTCATCGGCGTGTTGCGGGCCGACGGCGGTGAGGCCGAGCGCGACCGGCCCCAGCCCACGCTCGGCGACCTGCCCGCGCTGGTGACCGAGGCGCGTCGGGCGGGCGCCACGATCGACCTCGACGTCCGGGTGGACGACCCGGACACGGTGCCGGACATCGTCGGCCGGACCGCCTACCGGGTGGTGCAGGAGGGGCTGACCAACGCCCGTAAGCACGCGCGCGGCGCGGCGGTGCGGGTCACGGTGAGCGGTGACCGGGGGGAAGGGCTGACCGTCGAGGTGCGGAACTGGCTGCCGCTCCGGAGTGCGGTGGTCACTGGTAGCGCCGACCAGATCCCTGGTACCGGCACGGGCATCATCGGGCTCGGCGAGCGGGTCGGCCTCGCCGGTGGGCGCCTGGAGCACGGCCCCTCGACGGCCGGCGACTTCCGCCTGACAGCATGGCTGCCGTGGGATTGAGGGAGTCTCCGAAGTGAGCATCGCAGGGAGTCCTAGCGACCGAGGAGCGGAGCGGAGGAGGCGACCGGGAGACACAGACCGCATGACCCGGGTATTGATCGTGGACGACGACGCGCTGGTGCGCGCCGGCCTGACGATGATCCTGTCCGGCACCGACGACCTGCAGGTGGTCGGCGAGGCGGCGGACGGCACGGAGGTGNGCGCGCCGGCCTGACGATGATCCTGTCCGGCACCGACGACCTGCAGGTGGTCGGCGAGGCGGCGGACGGCACGGAGGTGAACGCCGCGGTCAGCGCGCTGGCGCCGGACGTCGTCCTGATGGACATCCGGATGCCGCGACTGGACGGGCTGGCCGCCACCGAGGCGCTGCGGCGACGTCCGAACCCGCCCGAGGTGATCGTCCTGACGACGTTCGACGCGGACGAGTACATCCTGCGGGCACTGCGGGCCGGGGCCGGCGGCTTCCTGCTCAAGGACACACCGCCGGCCGAGATCGTCCGGGCGATCCGGGCGGTCGCCGACGGGGAGCCGATGCTCTCCCCCACTATCACTCGGCAGCTGATCGCGCACGTCGCCGAGGGCGGCGTCGACGCCAGGAAGGCTCGCGCGGCCGAGTTGCTCGGGCAGCTCAGCCCGCGCGAGCTGGAGGTGGCCGAGGCGGTCGGACGGGGCGCCTCGAACGCCGAGATCGCCGGCGAACTGTTCATGAGCGTGGCCACCGTCAAGGCGCACGTGTCACGGATCCTCACCCGGTTGGGGCTGAACAACCGGGTGCAGCTCGCGTTACTCGCCCATGACGCCGGCTCGTAGTCGCTGTGCCGCCGCCTTCGGGTCCGCGCTGTCGGTGATCGCCCGGACGACGACGACGCGGGACGCGCCGGCCGTTCTGACCGCTTCGAGCCGGGTCTCGTCGATGCCCCCGATCGCGAACCAGGGCCGGTCCGGGGCGGCCCCGGCCACGTGCCGCACCAGGTCGAGACCGGGGGCGGGACGGCCGGGCTTGGTCGGCGTCGGCCAGCACGGACCGGTGCAGAAGTAGTCGACGCCGGGTTCCCAAGCGGCGGCCGCGGCCTGCTCCGGGGAGTGGGTGGAGCGCCCGATCAGGACGTCGTCGCCGACGATGCGGCGTGCCCAGGTCACCGGAAGATCGTCCTGGCCCAGGTGCAGGACGTCGGCGTCGACAGCCAGCGCGACGTCGGCCCGGTCGTTGACCGCGAGCAGCGCACCGTGCCGCTCGCAGGCGGCTTTCAGGATCTCCAGGCGCTGGAGCTCGACGCGCGCCTCGATGCCCTTCTCCCGCAGCTGGACGATGTCGACGCCGCCGGCGAGGGCGGCGTCGACGAACTCGGCGAGGTCGGGGCGGTCGGGCGTGCACAGGTAGAGGCGCGCGTCCGCCAGCCGCGCGCGGCGGCTCCGCCCGGCGTCCACGGTGCGGCCGGACGGCCCGGGGCTGGTCACTCCGGCACCGGGGGCGACGAGGCCTGGGCGTACCAGCGACGCGGCACCCGTCCGGCCCGGTACGCCAACCGTCCGCTCTCCACCGCGAGCCGCATCGCGGTGGCCATCGCGACCGGGTCGCGCGCACCGGTGACGGCCGTCGCGAGCAGCACACCGTCGCAGCCGAGTTCCATCGCCAGCGCGGCGTCGCTGGCGGTGCCGATCCCGGCGTCGAGAATGACCGGCACGGTGGCCTCCTCCACGATCAGCGCGATGTTGTGCGTGTTCCGGATGCCGAGGCCCGACCCGATCGGCGAACCCAGCGGCATCACCGCCGCGCACCCCACCTCGGCCAGCCGCCGAGCCAGGATCGGATCGTCGTTGGTGTACGGCAGCACCGTGAACCCGTCAGCGACCAGCTGCTCCGCTGCGGTGAGCAGTTCGACCGGGTCCGGCAGCAGCGTCCGGTCGTCGGCCACCACCTCGAGTTTCACCCAGTCGGTCTCGAGCGCCTCCCGGCCGAGCCGCGCGGTGAGCACCGCCTCGGCGGCCGTGCGGCATCCCGCCGTGTTCGGGAGCGCCTCGATGCCGCACTCCCGTAAGAGCTGGAAGACGCCCGTGCCGGTCGTGGCATCGACCCGCCGGAGCGCCACCGTCGTCAGCACGGTGCCGGACGCCCGGAGTGCCTCCCCGAGGACGGCGAGGCTGATCGAACCACCGCCGGTACCCATCACGAGCCGGGACGCCAGCGGCTTCCCGGCGATGACCAGTGCATCGGTATACGTCATGGGGCTATCCACCTTGTACCGCCGTGATCACTTCCACGGTGTCGCCGTCGACGAGCTGGGTCCTGGCCCAGCCGCCGCGCGGCACCACCTCTCCGTTCACCGCGACCGCCACGCCCTGCGCGAAGCCGGCCGGGCGTTGCGTCACCTGCTGGACGACCGCGGCAACCGTGACCGACTCCGCGACCTCGACCGGCCGTCCGTTCACCCGCAGCGTCGTCATCGCGTCCCTCCGCCCGTCGGGTGCGCCGCTCGTCGCGTTCCGGACGCGAAGCGGTCCGGGGCGAACGCGCGGACCACCTCCGCGTCCGGAGCTCCCCCAACGCCGGTCACCAATTGCGTGACCAGCGCGGCCGTCAGCGGCGCCAGCAGGATTCCGTTCCGCCCGTGTCCGGTTGCAACCACCGTGTCGTCCGAGATCCACCCCACCAGCGGCGCGCCGTCCGCGCTCATCGGGCGTAACCCGGCCGACGTCTCGGCCAGCGCGTACTCGTCGATCGTCGGCAGCGCTCGGCGGGCGTCGGTGAGCAGCCGGTGGATCCCTCCGGCCGTGACCGTCCGGTCGAAACCGACCTCGTCCTGCGTCGCGCCGACGACGAGTTCGCCGGTGCTCCGCGGCACCAGGTACACGGCCCGACCGTCGACCAGCGCACGGACCGTTCGGGTGAGTACCGGCGTGTGCCGCCCGGCGGTCAGCCGGACGTTCTCCCCACGGGCCGGCCGGACCAGGTCGGCGAGTGCCGGGACCAGGAGTGGCGTCCAGGCGCCCGCGGCGACCACGGTGACGTCGGCGCCGGTCGTCTCCCCGGTTCCCTCGGCGACCACCCGTACCCCGGCGACCGCCACGGCCGCCTGCAGCCCACGCAGCACCGCACGGTTGTCGACGCTGTGGTCGCCCGGCACGCTCAGCCCGCCCCGGACGCCCGGGGCCAAGGCGGGCTCGTAGCGGCGGCACGCCGAGCCGGTCAGCCGCTCGACGTCGATGCCGAGCGTGGCCAGCCGGGCGGCGAGCTCCTCCAGCGCCGCCAGGTCGTCCGCGCTGTACCCCACGACGAGCGTGCCGGTCGTGGTGTATCCGGGGTCGATGCCGGTGTCCGCGAGCTCCGCCGCGAACTGCGGCCAGGCGTCCACCGAGAGGCGGCCGGTGGCGAGCAGGCCCGGCTCGGTCGGGTGCGCTTCGGTGATCGGCGCCAGCATGCCCGCGGCGATCCGGCTCGCACCCTGCTCCGGGTCGAGCTCGACGAGCGTCACGTCCGTCCCCGCCCGCGCGAGCCGCCAGGCACACGACAGCCCGATCACCCCGCCGCCGATCACCGTGACTCGGGTGCGGCGGGCCGAGCCGGTCACGGCGTTGCTCCCGCCCGCGCCGCCACCACCTCGTCGCCCGCGGCCGAGGCACGCACCGGCTCGTCGGCCGGTGGGTGACCGACCGGGCCGTGCCCCGCGCCGACCGAGTAGCTGGTGGCCACCGCGCGGGTGACGTACCGCTTGGCCGCTCGGACCGCGTCCGGCAGCGAGTCGCCACCGGCCAGTCGCGCGGCGGTCGCGGCCGCCAGTGTGTCGCCGCTCCCGTGCGTGTTGCCGGTCTCGATCCGCTCGGCGTCCAACCAGATCTCGGTGACGCCGTCGGTGAGCAGGTCACGGCTGCGCGGCCCGGTGCCGTGCCCACCCTTCACCAGCGCGTGCTCCGCCCCGAGTGCCAGCAGCGCCCGGGCGGCGTCGCGCTGATCCCGGGTGCCGACCAGCAGCTGTGTCTCGTCGAGGTTCGGCGTGACGACGGTCGCCAGCGCGAACAGTCCTCGCAGGGCGTCCAGGGCGTCGGGCTCGAGCAGCGGGTCGCCGTGCATCGACGCGCACACCGGGTCGAGCACCAGCGGGATCGTTCCGCCCCGCCCGATGCCGTGCTGCCGGAACGCGGCGCCGATCGCCTCGATGATCGGCGCCGACGCGAGCATCCCGGTCTTCACGGCGGTGGGCCGCAGGTCCTCGACCACCGCTCCGATCTGGTCCGCGACGATCTGCGGCGGTATCTCGTGGACGCCGGTCACGCCGACCGTGTTCTGCACGGTCACCGCGGTGACGGCGGTGGTGCCGTGGACGCCGAACGCGGCGAACGTGTGCAGGTCGGCTTGGAGACCGGCCCCGCCGCCGGAGTCCGACCCCGCCACGGTGAGCGCGACCGCCGGCCCGCTCACGCGTCCACCACCGGTAGGTAGATCTGCCCGCCCGCGGCCCGGAACTCCGCTGACTTGGCGTCCATGCCCGCTGCCGCCGCGTCCGCATACGTCGTTCGCAGATCGTGGCTGATGCGCATCGAACAGAACTTCGGACCGCACATCGAGCAGAAGTGCGCGGTCTTCGCCGGCGCAGCCGGCAGCGTTTCGTCGTGGTACGACTGGGCGGTCTCCGGGTCCAGCGCCAACGCGAACTGGTCGGCCCAGCGGAACTCGAATCGCGCGTCGGAGAGCTGGTCGTCGTGCGCCTGCGCACCCGGGTGGCCCTTGGCGACGTCGGCCGAGTGCGCCGCGATCTTGTACGCGATCACGCCCGCTTTGACGTCGTCGCGGTCCGGGAGTCCCAGGTGCTCCTTCGGCGTGACGTAACAGAGCATCGCGGTGCCGTGCCAGGCGATCATCGCGGCGCCGATCGCCGACGTGATGTGGTCGTAGCCGGGAGCGACGTCGGTCGCCAACGGGCCGAGCGTGTAGAACGGCGCCTCGTCGCACCACTCCTGCTGGAGCTTCACGTTCTCGGCGATCTTGTCCATCGGCACGTGCCCCGGGCCCTCGATCATCGTCTGGACGCCGTGCGCCTTCGCCACCTGCGTGAGTTCGCCGAGCGTCCGCAGCTCGGCCAGCTGGGCCTCGTCGTTCGCGTCGTAGACCGATCCGGGGCGCAGCCCGTCACCGAGGGAGAACGTGACGTCGTAGTCGCGCAGGATCTCGCAGAGCTCGGCGAAGTGCGTGTAAAGGAAGTTCTCCTGGTGGTGCGCGAGGCACCAGGCAGCGAGGATCGACCCACCGCGGGAGACGATGCCGGTCTTGCGGCCGACGGTCAGCGGGATGTACTCCATCCGGACGCCGGCGTGGACCGTCATGTAGTCGACGCCCTGCTTGCACTGCTCGATCACGACGTCGCGGTAGACGTCCCAGGTCAGCTTCGTCGGGTCACCGTTGACGCGTTCGAGCGCCTGGTAGATCGGGACCGTGCCGATCGGCACCGGAGAGTTCCGCAGGATCCATTCGCGGGTCTCGTGGATGCGGGGGCCGGTGCTCAGGTCCATCACCGTGTCGGCGCCCCAGCGGGTCGCCCAGACCATCTTCTCGACCTCCTCGGCGGGCGAGGAGGTGACGGCCGACGTGCCGATGTTCGCGTTGACCTTCACCAGGAAGCGCTTGCCGATGATCATCGGCTCGCACTCCGGGTGGTTCACGTTCGCCGGTAACACGGCGCGACCGGCGGCGATCTCGTCCCGGACGAGCTCGGCCGGGAGGTGCTCGCGGGCCGCGACGTACGCCATCTCGGTGGTGATCTCGCCGGCCCGGGCGGCCAGGAGCTGGGTCGGGTGGTTGCGTGGCCAGGTCTTCCGGAGTTTCGGAAGCCCGTTGTCGAGGTCGGGGCGGAAGTCGGATTCGGTGTACGGACCGGACGTGTCGTAGCGCTCGACCACCTGGCCGGTGGTCAGTTCGATCTCCCGCGTCGGAACGCGGAGGTCGCCCCGGTAGGCCTTGCGGCTTCCCGGCAGTGGGCCGGTGGAGACGGCTTCTTCCCGCTCGGCGGATCGCTCCGGAGGCGCGTCGGAGCCCTCCGGCCGATTCGGAGCATCAAAAACGGCACGGCTCATGGCGTGCTCCCTTTTCCCTACGCCGGCATTACCCGGTCAGGTTCGAGCGGTCGGCGGCACCGTCCGTTTCGGACAGCCGCCCTCTCAGCCCGCTTTCGGCGCGAGCTCCCGCGTTCAGTGACGCGGCCACCATAACCCGCGGCCCGCGATCCGGAACAGCCCCGTCCGATATACGAGAAGTCATACGTTGATCGCGCAGCGTCACACGCGCGTGCGCGAGGGCGCACACACCCGGTCGGCGGGCTGAAGGTCGTCAGCGTGCGGCAACGCGGTCGGGAAGGTGCACGGAGGGGACGACCGCCACCGCCAGCACCGCCGCGCAGGCAGCGGCCGCGAACGCCACCGGGTAGCCCGCGTGGGTCACGACCGCGCCGAGCACCGGCGCGGTCAGCGCGGCGACCGCGTTCTGGCCGGTGTTGTGGATGCCCAGCGCCCGCCCGGCCCAGCCCGGACCGGCGTACTCGGCCACCGCCGTGAACGACAGCCCGTTCGTCGACACCGACACCACCGCGGCGGCGACCAGCGCGGTCACCGCGATTCCCGGCACCCCGGCGGCGCCGACCGCGAGCAGCGCGACGATCACCCCGGTGACGCCCGCGAGCACCCGCATCGGCCCGGTACGGGTCCCGGCGCGATCCGACCACCAGCCGGCCAGCAGCCGCGCCGCCGCACCGCCGAACGCGGCCACCGCGAGCAGCCGCCCAGCCGACGCCGCGTCCCACCCCTCTGCGTCGACCAGGAAGACCAAGCCGAACGTCGCGACCGCGAACTGCGGGAACACCAGCAACGCCCCGGCGCTGTGCACCCGCCAGAGCACCGGAGTGCGGTAAGGGCTCCCGGCTTCGAACGCTCCGCCCGACTCGACGCGCGCCGGATCGCGCACGACGACCGCGATCAGCACCGCGGTCACCAGGCAGGCGGCAGCCAAGAACAGCAGCGCGGGGGCGCGGTCGGACGCGCTGAGCACCGGCACCTCTACCGCCGCCACCGCGACACCCAGCGGCTGGGCCATCTGGCGGATGCCCATGGCCAGCCCGCGCTCGGCGGCGCCGAACCAGCCCAGGACCAGCCGCCCGCTGGCCGCGTTCACCGAGCCCGCGGCGGCACCGCCGACGACCAGGCAGGCCCCGAGCGCGATCGGGCCGGACACCGCGGCGGCGGCCAGCAGCGCCACGCCCGCCCCGCCCAGCCCCAGCGCGATGACGCGGCGCTCGCCGTACCGGTCGGCCAGCCAGCCCCACACCACCAGCGTCGCGAGCAGCCCGAACGTCGGGCACGCGACCAGGGCGGCGGCCTGCGTCAACGACAGGCCGTCCGCGCGGAGACGCGGAAGCAGGTACGGCAGCCCGTAGAGGAACGCGCAGCCGGCCGTCATTCCGGCCAGGCCCGCCGCCAGCACCACCCATCGCCGCTGTGATTCCATATTTCGAGACTAGTGTCCCACATTGCGGGAACTCCGCCGGGTTCCGGGGATGATGTGGCGGAAGGCTCGTGATAGCGAGCCCGGCGCTACATCATTCCGGCGACAGCCCTCCGCGGCGTGGCACGCTGTAGGCATGGACGCTGAGCCGGTGACGCTCGCAGCACCGCGGCCGATTCGGCGGGCGATCATGACCCAGTGGTGGCGTGACCTGGCCTTCCTGCACTGGCCGGTGGACCCGGCGGTGGTGGCGCCGCTGCTGCCGGCGGGCACGCGTCCGGACACGCTCGACGGGGTGACCTACGTCGGGCTGATCGGCTTCCGGATGGACCGCGTGGGGCTGGGCGTCGGCGTCCCGTACTTCGGTCAGTTCGCGGAGACGAACGTCCGTCTCTACTCGGTCGACGCCGCCGGGCGACGCGGCGTCGTGTTCCGTTCCCTGGACGCGGCGCGACTACTGCCGGTAGTGATCGGGCGGGCGGTGTTCGGGCTGAACTACGTGTGGTCGCGCATGCGTGTCACGCGCGCCCCGGACGGCTCGTACACGTACGCCAGCGTGCGGCGCTGGCCCGACGCGGGGCCCCGCAACGCGTTCACCGTGGTACCGGGCGATCCGGCCCCAGCCGATCCGCTCAACGAGTTCCTGACCGCCCGCTGGGGCCTGCACACCACGCATCGCGGCCGGACGTACTACCTGCCCAACGAGCACCCGGTCTGGCCACTACAGAGCGCGACGCTCACCGACCTCGACGAAACCCTGCTCGCCGCCGCCGGCCTACCCACCCCCGACGGCCCCCCGCCGAGCGTGCTTTTCAGCCCCGGCGTCCCCGTGCGATTCGGCGCGCCCCTAGCGTCCGCGCCGCCATCAAGCCCACAACTGGCCTTCTAGGGCGGCTTCGGCTTCGGCCAAGGTGCCGGCGTAGGCGCCGGTGGAGAGGTACTTCCACCCACCGTCGGCGACGATGAAAACGATGTCGGCGCGCTGCCCGGCCTTCGCCGCGCGGTGCGCGGTCGCCAGCGCCGCGTGCAGGATCGCGCCGGTCGAGATGCCGGCGAAGATCCCCTCCACCTCGATCAGCTGCCGGGTCCGCAGCAGCGCGTCGCGCGGGCCGACCGAGAAGCGGGTGGTCAGCACGCTGGCGTCGTACAGCTCCGGGACGAACCCCTCGTCGATGTTGCGCAGGCCGTACACCAGCTCGCCGTAGCGCGGCTCGGCGGCGACGATCTGGACGTCCGGAACCTTCTCGCGCAAGTACCGCCCGGTACCCATCAGCGTGCCGGTCGTGCCCAGACCCGCGACGAAGTGCGTAATCGTCGGGCAGTCCCGCAGGATCTCCGGCCCGGTCGTCTCGTAGTGCGCACGCGCGTTCGCCGGGTTGCCGTACTGGTAGAGCATCTTCCAGTCGGGGTGCTCCTCGGCCAGCTGCTTCGCCATCGCGACGGCCTGGTTCGAGCCGCCCGCGGCCGGGGACGAGATGATCTCCGCGCCGTACATGCCCAGCAGCTGCCGCCGCTCGATCGACGTGTTCTCCGGCATCACGCAGATCAGCCGGTAGCCCTTGAGCTTCGCCGCCATCGCCAGCGAGATGCCGGTGTTGCCGCTCGTCGGCTCCAGGATCGTGTCGCCGGGACGGAGCCGACCGTCGCGCTCGGCCTCGGTGATCATGTAGAGCGCCGGGCGGTCCTTGACCGAACCGGTCGGGTTGCGGTCCTCGAGCTTCGCCCAGAGGCGGACGTCGTCGCTCGGGGAGAGCCGCGGCAAACCGACCAGGGGCGTGTCACCGAGCGCGTCGAGCAGTGAGTCGTACCGGGCCATGGTCGGTCTCCTTCTCTACCGGGTCTACCGCGGACCCGGGCCTCACACCGAGGCCCGGGTCACTCACGGGCTCAGCAGCCGCCGGCCACCGCAGGCAGCACGGTCACCGAGTCGCCGTCCTTGAGACCGGTCTCGAGGGCACCGGTGAACCGGACGTCCTCGTCGTTGACGTACACGTTCACGAAGCGGTGCAGCGTGCCGGTGTCGGTGACCAGCCGGCCGCGCAGACCGGGGTACTTGCCGTCGAGGTCGGCGATGAGCGCTTCGAGCGTCTCGCCCTCGCCCTGCACGGTCTTCTCGCCACCGGTGTAGGTGCGGAGGATAGTCGGAATGCGAACTTCGATCGCCATGGGTACTCGAGCCTCCTGGGAGTGACTGGATAACAGCCGGCGGGGGCCCGGCCGATCACCGACCGGAGTCACCAGAACACGCCGGGCGGTGAATCCCCGCGCGCCGGACCGCACAGGCCGCGGTCGGCACGGGTTGGACTCAGCGGCAACGACAGTCGTAGACCACCTCGGCCGGAGTATGGCCGAAGAGGTACGACTGCGTGGGGCGTCGCCGAACCGTCATCGCGTGGCCTCGTCGGCTAAATCCGCCGATGCGGCGATCTCGACCGGCTCCTCGGTGACCACACCGTCGACGATGCGGAACGAGCGGAACTCGACGGTCTCCTCGTCACGGGTGGAGACCAGGACGTAGTGCGCGCCCGGCTCCTGCGCGTACGAGATGTCGGTTCGCGACGGGTACGCCTCGGTCGCGGTGTGCGAGTGGTAGATGACGACGGGCTCCTCGTCCCGGTCGTCGAGCTCCCGGTAGAGCTTGAGCAGGTCCATCGAGTCGAACTCGTAGAACGTGGGCGACCGGGCGGCGTTCAGCATCGGGATGAAGCGAACGGGGCGGTCGCTGCCGGCCGGACCCGCCACCACGCCACACGCCTCATCGGGGTGGTCGCGGCGGGCGTGCGCCACGATGGCGTCGTAGATGGCCCGGGGAAGCGTCAACACGACTCCCAGCGTACCCAGCCCATCCCGGAGGACGGCAGATCCGGTCACCAGACGGGACGCGCATCACTCCGCGAAGCCACCGAACCACGCCGATGGCGTCCGCCCGGCGGTTACGCCTCGGGATCGATCGCGTCGACCAGGCTGGCCTGCAACCCGGTCAGGAACTGGTAGAGGGAGAGTCCCAGCACCCGCGCGCCGGTCGGATCCGCACCGGCGGCCGCCTCGAGCTCGGCCAGCGGGTCGGTTTCGGCCTCGATCTCCAGCGCGGTGCCGAGCATCAGGCGAGCGTCGTTGAGCGCGAGCAACCACGCCTCCGCCCGGTCGGCGTCGAGCCGGATCTCGCCGCCCTCGAACGGCAGGTCGTCGAGGATGACGCCGGCGTTGCCGATCTTCTGCTCGCGCAGCGAGGACTCGGTGAGGCTGCGCAGCTCGGCCGCGGCTTCCGGATCGTCCCGGTACCCGTCCGGGAAGAGTCTCGCGAGTACCGGATCGGCGCTCGGACCGGCCACGCCGACGGCGTCCACGCCGTCGTCCACCAACTCGACCTCGAGGTCTTCGGGCTCGGGCTCGATCCGGTCGAAGTCGTCGAAGACGTCACCCGGCTGGGGCGCCACCGACCGGCCGCCGACGTCGAACGGGTCGCGCCCGAACGAATCGGAGCGGCCGAGCGACGAGGGGCCCAGGTCGAGGCTCATCACGCCACGCCGGTCGCCCGCCTGGATCAAGCCGGCGACTTGTGCCACCACCAGCCCGACCGCTTGCGCCTCTTCGGCGCTCAGCCGCAGCGTGTAGGCGTTGTTCGTGCGCGTGAAACCGTAAGTCATCTCAGTCCTGCTGCAGAGTGGCCCAGAGCCCGTGCGAGTGCAGCCGGGCGACGTCGTGCTCCATGCGTTCCCGGCTGCCGGTCGACACGACGGCTCGTCCCTTCTGATGTACGTCGAGCATGAGCTGGGTGGCCTTGGGTTTGTCGTACCCGAACAGCTTCTGGAACACGTAAGTCACGTACGACATCAGGTTGACCGGGTCGTCCCAGACGACCGTGACCCACGGCCTTTGCTGCTCGGGCCTTTCGGTGGTGCTCGGTGTCTCCGCCGGAGCGACCAGGGGAGCGGTCATGCGTCCCATCGTGCCATCGCTGGAGGTTCTCGCAACAACCCCGGGCAACATGGTTCCCGTCCCAGGCCCGGGCCAGGGCGAACGATCGGCTGCTCGTAGGCTGGGGCCATGGGGACAGCACTGCTGACCGACCACTACGAGCTCACGATGCTGGCCTCCGCGCTCCGCGACGGATCCGCCCACCGCGAGTGCGTCTTCGAGGTCTTCGCCCGTCGGCTGCCGAAGGAGCGCCGCTACGGCGTCGTCGCCGGCACCGGACGGCTACTGGACGCACTGGTCGACTTCCGGTTCGAGGCCGAGGACCTGGACTACCTCCGCAGCGCGGGCGTGGTGGACGCGGAGACCGCCGAGTGGCTGGCCGCCTACCGGTTCAGCGGCGACATCGACGGCTACCCCGAGGGCGAGTTGTACTTCCCCGGCTCGCCGATCCTGTCGGTCCGCGGCACGTTCGCCGAGGCCGTACTGCTCGAGACGCTCGCGCTGTCGATCCTCAACCACGACTCGGCGATCGCCACGGCGGCCGCGCGCATGGCCGTCGCGGCGAGCGACCGGCCGCTGATCGAGATGGGCTCCCGGCGGACGCACGAGGAGTCGGCGGTGGCCTCCGCGCGCGCCGCCTTCCTCGCCGGTTTCACCGCCACGTCCAACCTCGAAGCGGGTCGGCGCTACGGCATCCCGACCACGGGCACCAGCGCACACGCGTTCACGCTGCTGCACGACACCGAGAAGGCCGCGTTCTCCGGACAGCTCGCCGCGCTGGGCGTCGGCACCACGATGCTGGTCGACACGTACGACATCACCGCCGGGATCCGGACGGCGATCGAGGTGGCCGGCCCGTCGCTCGGCGCCGTCCGGATCGACTCCGGTGACCTGGGCGTGCTGGCCGTCCAGGCCCGCCAGCAGCTGGACTCGCTGGGCGCCACCGACACCCGGATCGTCGTCTCCGGCGATCTGGACGAGTTCGCGATCGCCGCGCTGGCCGTCGCCCCGGTGGACGCCTACGGCGCCGGTACCGCGGTCGTCACCGGCTCCGGCGCCCCGACCGCGGGCATGGTCTACAAGCTGGTCGAGGTCGAGGGCCGTCCGGTGGCCAAGCGCAGCGAGAACAAGGCGTCCCGGGGCGGACGCAAGGCCGCGATCCGCCGCTACAAGCCCACCGGCACCGCCATCGAAGAGGTGATCCTTACCGGCGCCGGCGCTCCCGAACTCGGTGAGTGCGACCGGCCGCTGCAGATTCCGCTGGTCCGCAGCGGGGACCGGGTGCCAGACGCGCCGACGCTCCGGGATTCCCGGGACCACCTGGCGAAGGCCCTCGTGACGCTCCCCTGGGAAGGTCTGAGCCTGTCGGCCGGCGAGCCGGCCGTCCCCGTTCTGTTCTCGAGCTGAGAGGCATCCTCATGGCCCGCGCGTTGATCGTCGTCGACGTCCAGAACGACTTCTGTGAGGGCGGTTCGCTCGCCGTCACCGGTGGCGCCGGCGTCGCCACCGCCATCTCCGCGGCACTCGCCGCCGACGCCCGGCAGTGGGACCGGGTGGTCGCGACCCGCGATCACCACATCGACCCGGGCCACCACTTCTCCGACCAGCCGGACTTCGTCGACACCTGGCCGGCGCACACCGTCGTGGGCACCGACGGCGTCGAACTGCACGCGAACCTGGCGACCGAGCGGGTCGAGGCGATCTTCGACAAGGGTGAGTACGCGGCCGCATATTCGGGATTTGAGGGCCGTAACGCTGACGGACTTGATCTCACAGGTTGGCTGCACGCGCACGACGTGACCGAAGTGGACGTCGTCGGCATCGCCACCGACCACTGCGTCCGGGCGACCGCGCTGGACGCCGCCCGGAACGGTTTCACCACCACGGTCCTGCTCGACCTCACCGCGGGCGTGGCCGCTCCGACCACCCAACGCGCGCTCCTGGAGCTCGAGCAGGCCGGGGTCTCGCTGGTCGGCGAGCCGGTCGTCGCCGCGTAGCTCAGGCTGCCTTGCGCTTGGGGAAAACGGTGTAGGTCGCCGCGACGATGCCCCAGATGATCACGACCTTGGGCAACACGGCGAGCGTGCCGTCCAGTTGGGCGGTGCGCTCGCCGTCGTCCACCAGCCGGACCGCCGCGAGCAGTAGCGCGCCGGAGATCCCGCACGCCACGACCGCGCGGAACCACAGCTTCCACTCGTAGCTGGCCCGCGCAGCACCGTACTTCGGCGGCTTCGTCGGCGCAGGACCCCCGGCGAAGCGGTACGCGAACCGCTGGTCCGCCCAGCGCACCAGCGTCGGTCCGAACGCCACCGAGAACCCGATGTACAGCGCGGCCAGTCCGTGCTGCCAGCTGGCGGTCGCCCCGCCGCGGAGGTCGATCACCGCCGCGGCGAGCGCGATCAGATCGACGACCGCCGTCGCGACGAGCAGCACCGCGCCCAGCCGCGGCATCCGCAGGAGGTATCTCGCCGCCAGCCCCGCGACCAGCACGACCCAGAACCCGATTTCGCACGCGATCAGTACCCCGAGCATCATGGTTCCAGCGTCGCGTCAGAACCGTCCGGCGGCGTCCGCCTGCGCGGGGAACTGCCCGTACGCCGTCCGACCGACGTTCACCGCTTCCCCCCGTACATCCTTCGGTGGACGCCCGGCAGCGGCCATCCGTCGCCGAGCGGACGCCGTTCGCGGGCCGCCGTGGTCGAATCGGGACGTGGATTCGGGCTGGCGGCGACTCGGGCTGGCCGTCGGGACGTTCGTCGGCGGCCTGGCGCTGTTCGCGCTGGGCTGGCCGCTGGACAGCTGGATCGGCGTGGCGACGTTGGGCGCCTCGGCAGTGTCGCTGCTGTTCCTCCGCAGCCACCCGTGGCTCAGCCTGGCGATCGCCTACGCCGCGCTGACCGTCGACTGGATCGTCGGACCGAACCTGGTGACGATCTTCGTGCTCGCCAACGCGCTCTGGGACATCACCGAGCGGGGATCGGCGCGCACCGGTCGGGTGCTGATGATCAGTTCGGTCGGAACGGTCCTGGTCTTCACGGTGGTGGGGCTGGTCGTCGAGCGTGACGTGCAGGGCGTCCTGCTGGGGGTGCAGGCAGCGCTGTTCACCGTGGTGCCGGTCGACACCGCGATGACGGTCCGGCGGCACCGGCAGACCGCGGCGGCCGAGCGGGAGCGTGCGGAGCAGACCGCCCGGCTCGCCGAGCTGGACCAGCGCGCCGCGGTGACCGCCGAACGCACCCGCGTCGCCCGGGACCTGCACGACCTCGTCGCCAACGACCTGAGTGTGATCGCGCTGCACTCCACCGCCGCGCTCGCGCGTCCGGACGACGCCGAAGCCGCCCAGCAGGCGCTCCGGGTCATCCGACAGCACAGCGTCAGCGGGTTGACCGAGATGCGCCACCTGATCGACGTCCTGCGCGCCGACGGCCACTCCGACTCCCCCGCCGAGGCGCGCCTGGACCAGCTGGCGGCCCTCGTCGAGAAGGCCCGTGCGGACGGGCAGGACGCCACCCTGCGCGTGGTCGGTGAGGGCCGCCCGCTGGCGCCCGCGATCGAGCTGGCCGGCTACCGGATCATCCAGGAGGCGCTCACCAACGCCGGAAAACACGCGACCGACCAGCCGGTCGAGGTGGTCGTGGCGTACCGCTCGGACGCGCTGACGCTGACCGTGGAGAATCCGGTGCCGGGCTCCGACGTCCCGTTCCCGTTCCCCGGCGGGGCGGGTCTGGTCGGGATGGCGGAACGGGCCACGCTCGTGGGGGGAACGCTCGACGCGGGCCTGGAGGAAGGACGGTGGCGAGTGCACGCGGAGATCCCGCTGTGACCGGAGACGTGCGAGTGTTGGTCGCCGACGACCAGGCCGCGGTACGGACCGGTCTGGTGCTGATCCTCGGCGCGGCGTCCGGGATCGAGGTCGTCGGCGAGGCCGGGGACGGCGAGGAGGCGGTGGCGCTCGCCCGTGAGCTGCGCCCGGACGTCGTCGTGATGGATGTGCGGATGCCGAAGCTCGACGGGATCGCCGCGACCGCGGCGCTGACCGTGGAGGGCCTCGCGGACGTCCTGGTGCTGACCACGTTCGATCTGGACGAGTACGTGTTCGGCGCCCTCCGGGCCGGCGCCGCCGGCTTCCTGCTGAAGGACGCGGAGGCCGCCGACCTGATCGCCGCGGTCCGGCTGGTGGCCGCCGGAGAGGGCATGGTCGCGCCCCGGGTGACCCGTCGGCTGATCGACGCGTTCGCGCGCGGACCGGTGCACAGCACGGAGCCGCCGCCCGGGCTGGAGAAGCTGACGCCCCGGGAGCGGGAGGTCCTCGACCGGCTCGGTCAGGGGCTCTCCAACGCGGAGATCGCCGAGACGCTGGAGATGGCCGAGGCCACCACCAAGACCCACGTCAGCCGGATCCTGGCGAAGCTCGGGCTGCGCAGCCGAGTCCAAGCCGCAGTACTGGCCCGCGAACTGCAACCGTGAGCCGCCCGCGCGCGTCACACCCGCATGCGATGGCTGATGGCGGTGACCGCGCTCGGCGCGCTGGCCGCGCTGATGTTCGTCGTGAGCCGTGACCCGACCGGACCCCGTGGCTGGGCGCAGCCGACCCTCACCTGCCCGAAGCCCAACGAGGCCGACTGGGCACCGCCGAACATCGTGGACCGCGACGACCCCGAGGCGCTGCCGGACGACGTCTCCGCCTTCGTCCTCTGCCCGCGCCCGCTTCCGTGGGACGAGACGGCCGGCAGCCCGGTCGTCGTCGCGTCCGGCAGCGCCCGGTTCAACGAACTGGAGACGCTGATCTCGGCCGAGGACGAGCCCTTGCCCAGGGGCTACAGCTGCACAGCGGTCAGCGAGGACTCCCGGGTGCTATGGGCACGCGTGGGGTCGCGAGTCTTCCTCGTCCACCTGCCCACCGACGCTTGCGGCCACTACCGGTCCGAGCTGGAGTCCCTGCTGGACGAGATCCTGCCGCGCTCCGAGACGCCGTCGCCGACCCCGTCCTAAAGCTCCTCGGCCTCGTCGATCTCGTCGATCTCGTCGCGGGGGACGCCGAGGAAGAACAGCACCGCGTCCAGGTACGGCTGGTTCAGCGCGGTGTCGGCCACCTCGCGCAGCGCCGGCTTCGCGTTGAACGCGATGCCCAGCCCGGCGGCGGCGATCATGTCGATGTCGTTCGCGCCGTCGCCGACCGCGACGGTCTGCGCCATCGGGACGCCGGCTGCTTCGGCGAACCGGCGCAGCGCGACCGCCTTGCCCGGCCGGTCGACGATCTCCCCGATGACGCGCCCGGTGAGCACGCCGTCGACGACCTCCAGCGTGTTCGCGGCGGCGAAGTCGAGCCCGAGCAGCTCGACCAGGTGATCGGTGACCTGCGTGAAGCCCCCGGAGACGATGCCGCAGCGGTACCCCATCCGCTTGAGCGTCCGGACCAGCGTGCGCGCGCCGGGCGTCAACCGGACCTCGTTGCGCACCTTCTCCAGCACCGCCGCGTCGAGGCCCGCCAGCGCCTCCACCCGCTGCCGGAGCGAGTCGGCGAAGTCCAGCTCCCCGCGCATCGCGGCCGCGGTGACGGCGGCGACCTCGGCTTCCCGGCCGGCGTGGGCCGCGAGCATCTCGATCACCTCACCGGTGATGAGCGTCGAGTCGACGTCGAAGACGACCAGCCGCTTCGCCCGCCGGGACAGGCCGCTGCGCTCCACCGCGACGTCGATCAGGTGCTCGATGGCGAGCGCGGACATCGCGGTCCGCAGCGGCGCGCCGTCGACGCCGGACACCCGCAGTTCGAGGCTGGTGATCGGGTACTTCGACAGCCGGGTGATCGCGTCGATGTTGCCGCCCAGCTCACTGATCCGGGACGCCATCGCGGCGACCGCGGACGCGGTGAGCGGACGCCCGAGCACCGTGACGTGGTGGGGTTTCTGCTGGCGGCGGGTCATCGCCGCCTCGCCGGACGGCGCCAGCGCCACCTCGATCCAGACGCCGAGCGCACGCCCGAGGTCGGTGACCTTCTCCCGGACCTTCACCAGGTCGTCGGCGGACGGCAGCTCCACCGAGACGCCGAGTAGCAGCTGCCCCCGGATCACGACCTGCTCGACGTCCCGGACCTCGAGGTCGAGCGTGGCAAGTGCGGAGAACAGTGCGGCGGTGACGCCGGGGCGGTCGGTTCCGGTGACGGTGAGCAGGGCGCGCGTGCTGTGGGTCATCGCTCCGGTTCCGCGGCTGGAGAAGAGGAGGTAACGCTCACCCACCGTAGAACGAACACGCTCGTCGGATGACACCCGACCCGCCCCGTGTGAGCGACCCCACCCTGCACGGCCCGCCCAGAACGGCGCTGACAGGCGAGCGCGCCTCCTTTATGACGGGCCCCTTGATGTCACGACGTCGGCGCGCTCGACTGCCAGCGCCGCCCTGGACGGGCTCCACCGCCGTTGTGAGCGGCGACTGCCCCGCCGCGCTTTCGCGGGGCGGGGCAGTCGGAGCACGGCTATCAGCGTCGTTGTGGGCGGGCCGCCCACTCAGGCCGAAATGGTCGGCTGTTGGGGGTTCTTGACCTCGTGGGCCCAGGGGGCGAGGTGCGGGAACTTCACGTCGAACGCCGGACGCTCGGAGCGGATCCGGGGCAGCTCGAGGAAGTTGTGCCGCGGCGGCGGGCAGGACGTCGCCCACTCCAGCGAACCACCGTAACCCCACGGGTCGTCGACGTTCACGACCCGGCCCAGCTTGTAGGACTTCCAGATGTTCCACATGATCGGCAGCGTCGAGATGCCGAGGATGAACGCACCGATCGTCGAGATCGTGTTCAGCGTCGTCCAGTTGTCCGAGGGCAGGTAGTCGGCGTACCGCCGCGGCATGCCCTCGTTACCCAGCCAGTGCTGCACCAGGAACGTGGTGTGGAAGCCGATGAACGTCAGCCAGAAGTGCAGCTTGCCGAGGCGCTCGTCGAGCATCCGCCCGGTCATCTTCGGGAACCAGAAGTAGATCCCGGCGAACGCGGCGAACACGATCGTCCCGAAGAGCACGTAGTGGAAGTGCGCCACGACGAAGTAGCTGTCCGAGACGTGGAAGTCGATCGGCGGGCTGGCCAGCAGCACACCGGTCAGGCCACCGAAGAGGAACGTGACGAGGAAGCCGACCGAGAAGAGCATCGGCGTCTCGAACGTCAGCTGGCCGCGCCACATCGTGCCGATCCAGTTGAAGAACTTCATCCCGGTCGGCACCGCGATCAGGTACGACAGGAAGCTGAAGAACGGCAGCAGCACCGCGCCGGTGACGAACATGTGGTGCGCCCACACGGTCATCGACAGCGCCGCGATCGAGATCGTCGCGCCGACCAGACCCTTGTAACCGAACAAAGGCTTCCGGCTGAACACCGGGATGATCTCGGTGATGATCCCGAAGAACGGCAACGCGAGGATGTAGACCTCTGGATGGCCGAAGAACCAGAACAGGTGCTGCCAGAGGATCGGGCCGCCCGTGTCGGCGTCGTAGACGTGCGCCCCGAGGTGCCGGTCAGCGAGGAGACCGAAGAACGCCGCGGTCAGGATCGGGAAGACCAGCAGCACCAGGAGGCTGGTGATCAGCATGTTCCA
>NZ_BAAAYN010000015.1 GCF_039536245.1 Cryptosporangium minutisporangium
ATGCTCGGCAGATACTTCGCCCGATTCGACGAGAGTCCCTCCCCGGTGGTCCGCATCGACGGGCAGCTGTTCAAGGAGTACTGGGGCGAAGGCTCACGCCGAGCCCGCAACGCCGACCGATACGGCCACGGCGAAACCACTCTCGTCTTCGAGGAAGGGTCGACGGACTCGTCCCCTACGCCGGCAGCCTCTACGACGCGGTCGGCGGCACCCTGGCCAAAATCCGGGCCACGATGGTCAGCTGCGGATCCACCACACTGCGGCAATTCCACGACACCGCGACCGTCGCCGAGGTCAGCCACCAGTCCTTCCTCCAGAACGGCGCCGAGGTCCGACTGCGCGATCGCCCCAGCGACGGCGGAAGCTGACCAGGCCAACGATGCGCGACGGTCGATGTAGCAAGTGGAGTGACGGTGCTGGCGACGCCGCGGGAGGGCCAGCAGTTGGGACGGGTTCGCAGGTCCCGGCAGGCCACCGTTGCGGGCATATACGGACAGTTGCGGTAAAGGCCGGGTCGGCGGTGGTGGCCCTGGAGCGCGTCCGGTGGTCGGTCGTTGGCGCGTGCGCGTCGTAAGGTCCGCGTCGATTGCGGGTCGGCGTTTCGGGGCTGACCAGCAGAGCCCTGGCGGGCAACATGGTCCCCGGCGTGACGGCGCCCTCGCCGAGCCGGATCACGCCGACTGGGGAGAGGAGCGTGCGGCGATGCCGACGCTGACCACGGACGAGGACAGCGGTAGCCAGACCGATTCCCCGGACGAACTCCGGTCCCGGATGGTGTCCGCGCTGGTCGAGTGGCGGGCTGAGGTGGGGAGCCGGCTCGCTGCGGCGGTGGAGGCCGCCGTCATCACGCGGTGGTGACCCGCCGCGACGCGGATGGTGCGGCGCTCTCGTCGGTGTCGGCGGCGGGGATCGTCGCGATGATGCTCACCCAACTGGGGGTGAGGCCGGGGGATCGTTGTCTGGAGATCGGCTCGGGCGGGTACAACGCGGCGCTGCTGTGGCGGTTGGCCGGTCCGGAGGGGCGGGTGACGTCGGTCGATATCGACCCGATTGTGGTGGAGCGGGCTCGCGCCTGCCTGACGGCGGCCGGCTATGACGAGGTCGAGGTCCGCTGCGGCGACGGCGAGTACGGGGCGCCGGACGCCGAGCCGTTCGACCGGATCGTGGTGACGGTGCAGGCCACTGACATTCCACCGGCCTGGCGGGAGCAGCTGGCCGAGGGCGCGCGGCTGGTGGTGCCGCTGACGATGCGGGGGGTCAGCCGCGCGGTCGCGTTCACCCTCACCGACGGGGTTCTGGTCAGCGATGACTATGAGGTCTGCGGGTTCGTGCCGATGCAAGGCGCCGGAACACCCGATTCCCCCGTCGCGGCCCTGCATGGTGGGCAGGTGCGCCTGCAGCAGGACCCGACCCAGCAGGTCGACGCCGCCGCGCTGGACGCCGCCCTGGCCACGCCACGCGTCGAGGTGTGGACCGGCGTGATGACCGGCCGCAACGAGCCCTATCTGGAGCACCTGGACCTGTGGCTGGCCACGCAAATGCCGCAGTTCTGCGTGCTCCGCGCCGATCAGGAAGCGGTCGAGGCCGGTGTCGTCGAGCCGACCTGGGCGGTGTTCGGGACCCCGGCGGTCACCGACGGCAGCAGCTTCGCCTACCGCGCCTGGCGCGACGAGGGCTCCCCGGATGGCGCCGAGATCGGCGTCTACGCCCACGGACCCGCCGCCGAGTCCCTCGCGGCCACGCTCGCGACCGCCCACCAAGAATGGGACCGCGGACAACGCCACCGTCCACAGGCCCGGATCACTGTCCACCCCGCCGGCACAACGGACACGCAGCTTCCGCACGGCTACGTCCTGGACACGGCACACAGCCGTCTGGTCATCGCGTGGCCGGCGCCTCCGGAAAGCCGGTAACCCGCTCGTCTGCCGTTGCCGGTCCTGAGCACCTGATTGGCCGGCGGCAAGCTGGGCTGCCGGGCCTGCCGGATGTTCCCGAAGCAGCTTACGGAACGGAACCACCTGGTCACGGATAGCTGCACGGTGGTGTTGACTGTCCACGGTCGTCCGTCGGTAGTGCTCACCGTTGTCACTCAACTAGTCACTCGCGGACAACGGCATACTTGCTGTTGATCGTGGGCAACGACGCAACGCCCGCCGGCCGACGCGCGCTCCTACGCCCATCGGGTGTTGCGCGCTTCCTCGGCTGCCGCGCGGGCCGCCGTGGCCGCCGCCGTCACCGCGCTGGCCCGGGGCGTGGCCGGGCTGGTGTCGGCGTCCGCGCACGGCGACGACGGTGCGCTGCACGGGGCGGCCGCGGTGGGGCGGGACCGCATCAGCGCACCGGAGTCACTGGCTCGATGGGCCGCCGAACGGGGCACCGGCTGAACTCCGCAGGCGTCGATTTCAGACCTGGGCCGCGGCGCGAACGACCGCGTCGACCAGTGCGGGTTCGGCCGAGGCGAACGGCGAATGGTCAGCAACGATCTCCACCTGAGCTTGCATCTCGTCGGCGCGGGCGCGCTGGTAGTCCAAGGGCAGCACGCGGTCCTCCGTACAGATCACGTACGTGGACGGGACGCTCTCCCACGCCGCCGGTTCGGCCATCGCCTCCAAGATGCACGCGGCGCCGAACGGACGGAGGCGACCGAGCACCCGGTCTCGAGTCGCGTCGTCGCAGAGGTTGTAGAAGTAGGGCATGCACTCGGCAGTCAGCCGGGTCTCCCCCGATGCTTGATCAACCGCGACTCCTGGGACCAACCCGAAGCCGGCACCGACGGAATCAGTGATCGTCTGCCCCTTCCGGAGTGCGATCGCCGCGACATAGACGAGTCGATCCGCCTGGTGACCCGCGGAACTGACCACCGCACCCGCGTACGAGTGGCCGACCACCACCACGCGCCGGTCCGGGTGCTTGGCCCCGAGGTCCGAGCGCAACACCTCGGCGTCCTCCGCCAGCGAGCGCATGGGCAGCTCCACGGTGCGCGGTCTCAAGCCCGCAGTCCGCAGATCCGCTTCCACGGCCTCCCAGCACCACGGGCCGTGCCATCCGCCGTGCACGAGAACCACTTCGCACTCACTCACCGGCGCACTCCTAACTCTCGGCCACACTCGACGTACATCCTGTCATTGACTGTATGAACAGTCTGCGAATTGGCAAAGCCGGTAGAGAGGAAGGGGGTGCTACACGGGAACTCCGACAGTGGGCTGATGCTGCGGACGGGCGATCGGAAGTCCCGCGATCGGGCATCACTCGGGCAAGACAAAGGCCCCGCGCCGGAGGAGGGCTGCGGGGCCTTTGATCTGTCTCAACCAGACGCGCGCTCGGAGGGACTCGAACCCCAACCTCTTGATCCGTAGGCAGTCCCACTGTCCGGACTAGCAGGTCAGCCCCGTGTTCGCTGGGGCCACTCGGTTCTTTAGGGCGTCGTTCGTCGGGGCCGCGATGTTCGACGAGGCGTTGTTCTCCGGGAACGCCTGGTTTGACGATGCATCTTTGGCTGAACCTGCCACCTTCGACGGCGCAAAGGTACGCCGACTCGACAACAGCAAAATCCGGTGGGCCTGGCCGTCTAACTGGACCGTGGCCCCGGATCCGGCGGACCCGTCAGTCGGACAGTTGGTGCTTGTCCAGACAGAGGCTGGGGAGACCGGTTCGGACGGGACGGACGGGAACTCGACACCGGCAGTCGAGCACAGTTCTCCCCAGGCGCGCGATTAGCCGTGCTGAGTGATTGCCGGAGTCTCCGGCATATGAGGAGGCCGTCCGGTGCCCTTCGCCCATCCTGGGAATCTCGGCGTTGTTGTCCGCGGCCGACGGTGGTTCCGGGCGGCCTGAGGTCCTGTCGACGCTCCTTGAAAACTCGGCCGCCGGCGCAGCCGGCCGAGTTTTCGAAGAGCGCTGACAGGTCCGTGTCACTCCGCGACCGTCCGCACATGTCCGGGCCGGTCCCACTAACAAATCACTAACAGAACGGGCGAAGCCAGCTTCCCCTTTGAAGGAAACTGAGCCTTTCCCAACCTCTGTCCACACAGGTCAGGGCGGTGCGATGACGTAGAAGGAGCCCCTGGTAGAAGGTGCGATTGCCTAGATCCACCCGTCACCACCAGGAGCTCCCGGGTGCCTTCCTACCCGTCTGGCATGACCGTGTCCAACCGAGCACTCCGACTGCTCGCCGACGCCCTCCGCGCCCACCGCCGAGAACTACGACGCGCTGGCGGCGCCTGACCGCCGGACGTCAAGCCCTGCTCGTAGTCGCTCACCTGCGGAAAGGCGAAACCTACGCCGATCTGGCCACCGGATTCACCATCGGGCGCAGCACCGTCTACCGCTACATCACCGAGGGCCTGACCCTGCTGGCAGCGATGGCACCCAGCCTGGAAGACGCCATGGCGGTGGCGGCGGGGAAGGCCTACGTGATCCTCGACGGCAGCCTTCTACGGATCGACCGGGTCGCGATGGCCTCGGGCAACGACCGGCCCTACTACAGCGGGAAACACAAAGCCCACGGAGTGAACGTGCAGGTCATCGCCGACCCGGCAGGCCGACTGATCTGGGTCTCCCCGCCGTTGCCCGGCGCCAGACACGACATCGCCGCCGCCCGCGAACACGGCATCCCCACCGCCCTGGAGAACGCCGGGATCCAGGCTTTCGGGGACACCGGCTACCAGGGCGCCGGCCCGCAGGTCACCGTTCCGCAGCGGCGTCGCCGCAAGGACCCCGACACTGGCACATACCGGCCGCTCTCGACCGCGCAGAAAGAGGTCAACACCGCCCACGCCCGCCTGCGCGGACCCGGTGAACGCGCGAACGCGCAGCTCAAGAGCTGGAAGATCCTCCGGAAGATCCGCTCAAGCCCCAACCAGGCCACGCGGCTCGTCAACGCCGTCCAGACCCTCACCCTCGCCGGCTGAACCAAACTGGGAATGGCTCAATGACCAGTGGGCCCACGTGCAATTCGCCAACCGCGACCTGGCTATCCTGGAACAGGCGTGTGCGTGATCTTCCACGACGTCTACTGCTAATCAATTCTCACGAAGATGTCGCAAGCGAAATCTCGGGCGACATCTTCGTGAGAAAGTGACATCGTCAATGAGAACCTACATCACCGCTCGTTTCTGCCGAGCGCGGCGCCGCGGGCCGCCATAAATGCGATCGGGTCGACGGCGTCGCCGTTCACCCGTGTTTCGAAGTGCAGATGGGGGCCGGAAGAGTTCCCTGACGAGCCCACCCGGCCCAGCGGCTGTCCGGCGACGACGGTCTGCCCGGCGGTGACCAGTGGTCGCGTCACCATGTGGCAGTAGCGCGTAGTCAGCCCGGTGGTGTGGGCGATTTCGACGTACCAGCCGCAGCCTTTGACCGCGGGGCTGCCGTCGACGTCGCAGTTGCCGGTGGAGGCGTTGCACTTGGAGGTGATGACGGTGCCGGCGCTGGCGGCGTGGATCACGGTGTATCGGGGGACGATGATGTCGACGCCGGCGTGTCCGGGGCGGTCGGGTGGGCGGAAGCCGCTGCCGACCGGTCCTTTGACGGGCACGGTCCAGCGGGTGGCCGCGCACAGGCCCTCGGCGGTGCCGGCGGTGAACCGGAGAACGAGCGCGGTCGCGGTCGGCTCCCACTTCGCGTACGCGTCGGGGTAGGCGCTGCCTTGCACCCGTTGGGCGGCGACGGTGAGAGGGAGTCTCTCCCAGCCGGGGATGCGCAGCAGGTGACGGTAGAAGGCGGCGGCGGCGTAATTCGGGTCGGTGAGCTGATCCGGCGTGCCCCAGCCTTGGCTGGGGCGTTGCTGGAACAGCCCGACCGAATCGCGGTCGTTTTCGGAGCCCCGGTGGGGCAGGTTACGCAGCCGGGATTCTTGGAGAGCGGCGGCGACGGCGATGACCCGCCCGCGAGCCGGGACACCGGCCTGTTCGCCGACGCCGATGATGATCTGGGCGTTGCGGAGCTGTTCGGCGGTGTAGGACGCGATCGCGCTGCCCGATGTGCCGAGTGCGGGGCAGGCGGCCGCCGGCGCGGTGAGAACAGAAAGTCCCCCGACGCACAAAAAGACCGTGCCGACCGCCAAGGCGGTCAGCGCAGCGAGCACACGGCCAGTCATGCCGGCCTCGCGGAAGGGTCGAGTCGCACGGGGTGCTCCTTCGGGGGATCCGACAGCCCGCCGTCTACGGGCGGACGGCGAGCGCCGCAACGCGATCGAGCAGCGGAATCGGCGAGTCGAGCAGTCCGCTCAGACCGACAGCGCGGATCCACTGGACCTGGCGGAGCGAGACGTCGTGGCGGGCGGCGAAGTCGGCGGTTCGGATGCGGGGGTCGGCGGCGAGTTGTGCCCACAACTGACGCCAGCGCTGGTAGGAGGCCGGGTCTCGGGGAACTCGCCGCAGCACGTCTGCGGGGGGCATCGGCCCGCGCGCGGTGCCGGATGGGGATTCGTTGGTGGCCGGCGGATCGTCGGGCGAGGGTGGGATCAGGTCGGCGCCGATGAGCCGGGCCCAGCCCTCGACGTCGGCTTGGGCGGTGAGCGCGGCGGCGAGGGCGTCGATGTCCAGGGTGGTCACAGCGATCGCGGCGCGGATGGGATCGGCGTGCTGGGCGCGGATCAGCGCATCGATGTACTGGGTCAGACCGGCGCGGCGGCGTTCGTCCTGGAGTTGCTGCCGGGCGAGGTCGAGCGATTCCTGCCGGGTGTAGCCGTGAGCGAGGGCGAGCGTCCGGGCGAGGTTGGTGACGGCCGGTTCGCGCGCCCACTGCCGGAGCCCGTAGACCGGCGCGGTGCCCGGTAGTTTTCCGGCCGTGCGAAGGGCATCGCGGCGGCGTGCGCCCGAGTGCAGCAGCCAGACGGCGTAGGCGAAGACCCCCATGCCACCGAACACCGCGGACAGATAGGCGATGGGGCGGTGGCCGAGGACGTTGATCGATACCGCGAGGGTGATCGATCCGGCGGAGAGGATCCGCCAGCCGTAGGCGGTTTCGCCGAGGCGTTGCCTGTAGTCGGCGAAGGCGGAGCTGACCACGCCGCCGAGATCGATGACGACGGCGAACGGGGTGACGAGTACGGCGCGCCACCACCAGGCGATGTGCGGAGGCCAGGGCGGGGCGTCGACGCCGACCCAAATCTGGCCGATCGCGGAGCCGAGCGCGGCGATGAAGTAGAAGATCCACGCAGCCCGCTGCACAACATGACCGGACGGCGCGCCGGGCTCGGCGGGCTCGGCGGGCTCGGCGGGCTCGGCGGAACGACTCTCCGACGCGGGGTGCGCCGCGGACGCCGAGGACGCGGTGGGTTCGGTGAGCCCGGCGGGCGTGGTGTCGAATTCGGGATGGGGGTGAGCGGCGATAGGAGGCATGGTGTGTCCTGCCGGAAGGCAGGGCACAGCGTCCCGCGCGAGGGACGCTGTGCCCTGAAGGGCGGATGCGTCCCCGGGGTCACCGCTGAGGGTGACCGTCGGCGGGGTGCGTGCTCAGACGGTGATGCGGTAGCGGGCGGGGCGGTCCTGGGGGCGGGTGACCGCGCTCTGAGCGGTCAGCGCTGCAGGATGCGGTGAACCGTGCCGCGGGAGCGGCCGAGGACCTAGCCCAGCTCGCACGCGGTGAACTCGACGGCGGGCTGCCCGCGCAGGGGCGCGAGCAGAAGCTCGACGAGTTGCCCGGTTGTGAGACTCGGCGTCTCCCGGCGTGCCACCAGTGATGCAGATGCGGCTCACCGCCCTGCCGCTCTGCGCAGGGCGGCCTCCCGGGCCTCGACCTCGTCCGCACACTCGTTGAGGCGACCGGCCAGGTGTCGCACCACGAGCGCGGGCAGCTCAAGCACTAGGGCGTCCTCGGTGCTGAGACTTTCGATCACGGTCAGCAGCCTCGAGTTGTCCAGCTCTTCGCCTTCCGCCGGTTCGCCGTAGCCACCGAAGTAACTATCAGCGTCCAGCTCGGTCATGGTCTGCACCAGCGGGAGTTGGTCCGTGGTGATGAAGTTGTAGCTCATGGGGTCCTCTCAGGGCGATGTGCCGCGCGGCGACGATGGCGCGCCTGGTCGGGGCTCCGGATTCGGAGTGATTACTAGGCCGATGGATGGGTTCGGCGTGGCGGTTCAACAGCGCACGGAGTGTCGCTGCCGAAACCGCCGGAAGCGCCGGGAGGTTGCTCCGTCCGGGCGCGCGGCAGCGACGGAGGACGGAGCGGCCGTGGTTCATCGGTCGGTGGCGACAGCGGCGAGCGTCGACTGGCACGAGTCGGGTTCGCCGCCGCCGAGGTAGTGCACGGCGTCGGCGTAGACGGCCACCTCGAACCGCGACAAGGGGATGCGGCCGCCGGTATCCAGGCACCACGGCCCGTCGTCTGGCGCGATGGTGAGGCCCCGTCGGGCGTCTGCGCCCACAGTTCGATGCAGCCGCCCGCCTGGCCCTCGACGGGTGGACCTACGGTGGCCGCGACTACATCGAGGATCGCGGCGAACAGCAACGTGGCCGCGCTCATGTCACCTCGCTCACGAAGCCTGACCGAACGAAGCGTGTAGCGACGAGGCGAGGCGTGACCGGTACGTCGATCGCATGGTGCGGATCCCGTTCGAGCGGGGCGAGGCAGGCGACGGGACGATCACCGGTTGCAGAACCGGCAATGGATGGGGGCATGAAGGTCTCCAATGGCTTCGGTCTGGCGGGGACCACGGATGCAGGTCGGAGCCGACCGGCAGATCAGGTATGTCCGGTCGCGGCGCGACGTGCCATGTCACGTACCGGAACGCGGGGGATCCAGCGCCCCGCAGAGGGGCGTTGGGCCAGGTGAGCTGGATAGGTTCCCGGCGTCACCGGCGCGATGACTGCCAGCGGTCATGGGCGTGCCGGTGAGCCGGATCGGAGGGTGCCCGGGGGTGGGATGCGATGCGGTACCGGGCCGGATGCCCGGGGTCGCGAGTGACCGTTCCTCGCGCGTTTTCGCGCTCGAGAAGCCGACGGATGGACCCCGGTGAGCGGCCGAGAACTCTGCCCAGCTCGTAAGCGGTCAACGCCAAGCCGGGGTGCGCACGCAGATGCGCGAGCGCGAGCTCGACGAGCTGACCGGCTTGTAGACGCGGCCGTGCGCCGCCGCTCGGCGCAGCCAGCCGGGGCACACGCGTGCTATCGGTCGGCGTCGTCGGTGGAATGGCCTGGGCTGTCGGGTCGCTGGCTGTGTCATCTGGAGGCGCAGCTGAGCCGCCGCTGGTGGGCGGTGCGTCGTGGCCGACTCGTATTGGCGCTTCGGGGCTCGCGGCCGGTCGCGGGCTGGCCGGGCGGTTCACGACTCGCGGCGGCACACGATGATGCCGCTATCGCGCGCGGTGCGGTAGGGGATGGCGCGGACCTCGCGTCGGAAGAGCTGGTAGGTGTACTGGCGCAGGTCGAAGAACTCAAGCGCGCCGAGGTCGCGGAGCGCCTGGTCCCAGCCGTTCTGCCGCATCCGTTCGGCGGCGAAGTCCTGGTCGTGGCTATAGACACCAAGGAACGCAGCGGCGAACGCGGCCGGTATCTGGTCGGCGGGCAGTGCTCCGCTCAGACCATGCTCGTCGGCGAGCCAGTCGCCGACCACGTTCCCGTTGACCGCCCGCTCGCCGGTGAGGGTGGTCGTGTCCTGGTGTGCGGCGACCGTGGCGTTGATGGCGCAGAGCAGCTCCAGGGGGAGGCACTCGGCGTCGCGGCCGTACCGGCCGTACCCGTGCGCGGACAGGATGAGCGGTTCGGGTGTGCCGGTGACCTCGCGGCTGCGGGACCGGGCGTGTTCGAGATCGGGGCCGACCGCAATCCACCAGGCCCGGGCCGGCGCGGTGGGGTGGGAGACGCGGGCCTGACCGGTCCGCTGTTCGCTGTCGTAGCCGTCGATGTCCTTGGGGCGGCCGTCCCGGACATCCCGCAGGTCGGCCAGCTGCCGTAGCGCGAGCCTCGTCAGCTCGCCGAGCGCTGCGACGGCGAGGCGGCGATGCCTGGCCTGCAGCCGGGTCAGCGCGGCGCTGGATTCCACGATCTGGCCGTCGTAGGTGAGCCAGCAGACCGGAAAGCGATCGGAGAACACGGTGTAGATCGGTGTGCTGCCGATCTGTTGGCCGGCGGCGCGGTACTCCACCGCCGTGTTGTAGTCGTCGGGCCAATCCGGATACGGGGCACCTGGCGCTGGGTAGTAGCTGTAGGCGCCGTGGTCGAGGTGAACGCCGTGAAGGCGGGAGCTGGCCGCGGTGGTCAGCCTGCGCATCAAGCGCAGCGCCTCGGCCTGGTTGACCGTGGGCATACGAACGATTCCTTTCGAAGGGACTGCAAGGGCCAGAGCGTCGGACGCGGGCCGCAGCCAGACACCATGAGCGAGGAGCGGTTGTCGTGTGACGGGCGCAGCAGTGAGCCGGCCGCGGTTGGACGAGGGGGTTCAGCGGGGAAATGGACTGCGATGTCACCCGGCTGCACGCCAAGCCCATGCGCGGGATGCTGGGCGGCGTCGCAGGGCGTGCAGAGTGGTCCTCCAGCCCGCTTCGTTCGAGCGAGCGGCGCGGCAAGGAGGGCCGACAGGATCGCCCGCCGGCGCTGGATTGGCACACCGGGCCGCATGACAGCGACGCGACGCCTCGCCGAAGCGGGCCGGCAGCGTTCCCGCGCCGATCCGTACCGCGCTGGTCCGTTCGAAATCTGTGTCGACCAGGCCCGGATCAGCCCAGCGCGGTGCGATCGCTTAGCCGGCGGACTGGCGCGGCCAGCGCGACGCCGTTCGATGTTCAGCCTCGGCCGTCGCGCGGCCGACGGGGCACCGGGCGGATGCGCAGCGGCGGGATCCGTGCCCAGGAGGCGGCCCGCACGCCGGGTTGGGCCGGGTGGGTGATCACGTCGTAGTCGGCGACCCACACGGCGTGCCACGCTTCGGCGGGGGCGCCGCGGCGGGCGAGCTCGCTGGGAGTCGGTGAGGCGTCGGCGAACGCGGGATGCGGGCCGGTCCGGTACCGGTCGAGGTCCCCGGCGAGCATGGGACAGGCCCGGGCGCTGTAGGTGGCGCAGGGCGGGCAGGTCGCCGGCTCGGGTGTGCATCGGTAGTCCAGGTCGGAGTCGCGGGCGAAGAGCACCGCCCGGTCCGGTAGCGGGTGACCGCAGATTTGGCAGCGGTTCTCGGTCAGGCAGACCGCGACGGCGAGGTCCGTGAGCTGTCCGAAGAGCGGAACGCCATGGATGCTCGGCGTGATCCAGGGCACGACCAGGCCCCCGATCTCGGGCCGATCGTAGAGATGCGCGGGAACGTCCGGCGTTCCGGTCATCGCGGGTCTCCCGCCGGTTCGGCCCAAGCCCGTCGGCCTGCGCGTCGGAGGAGGACGTCGGTGACGTCGGCGGCGTTGGTGACCAACCGGACCCGCCGGTCGTCGCGGAGCAGCGCGTGGCAGCCGGCTGACTGGACCGAGGTGACCGGGCCGGGCACGGCCATGCCGACACCCCCGACCTCAAGGGTGTCCTGGAGCGCGGCGATCGCGCGACTGTTCGGGTCGGCTTCGACCAGGACGGTGCCGGCGACGAGCCGGGAGAGGAGCCGCTGATTGGTCCGGGCGCGGGCAGGGCCGGGGCGGGCGCCAGGTGGCCAGGCGCTGAGCAGGAGACCCTCGGCGATGACCTGATCGCGCTGGGGCCAGGGCGGCCCGCTGAAGCGCAGATCCAGTCCGCCGGGGCAGAGCGCGACCGGATGGCCGTGGTTGGCCAAGGCTCCGGTCAGCGCGGCGCGGTCGATGCCCGCGGCGCCGGTGGATATCACGGTGTACGGCGGGGATTCGGCCAGGCCGTAGGCGATACCGGAGGCCATGTAGGTGCCGTAGGCGGTGCTGTCGGTGGATCCAATGATCGCCACGGTTCGTGTCGGTGGGGGCAGCGGCGTGGTGCCCAGTGCCCACAGACACACGGGGGCGTCCGGTGCGCGCAGACTCGGCGGCCAGTCGTGGTCAGCCGGGATGAGGATTCGCATGCCGTCCTGCTGGGCCTGCTCTACCTGCCGGGTGGCCTCCCGGCGCAGGTCGGTGCCGGTGGGCAGCGACCGCAGTTCCGCGCGGTAGTCGATCGAGGTCTGTTCGGCGCCGGCGTCCACAGCAGCCTGCGGACCGAGCTCGTCGACGAGCGCGCCCAGCCGACGGTCACCGGGTTCGTACAGCCAGCTGAGGACCGCCCGGGCGGCCCGTTCGTCCGCCGACGCACCGGTGTGAGCAGTCGAGAAGGTATGCATCAGGTCACCTGCCTTTCGGGTCCGGTGAGCGGAAGGCCCGCGCGCACGTCTCCGCCGAGGGCGTCGGCACGGTGTCGCTCGGCGGCTGCGGTCTCGACGGCGAGCGCAGGCGCGGGATCATCACCGTCCATCGACGACGTCTCGACGGTCGCGGCCTCCACGACGGAGCCGCCCTCCTCGCGCTCGCTGCCGTCGAGGTCGGTTTCGTCGGTGTCCGCCAGGTCCGGAGTGAGGTCGCGCAGGATCTGTTTGGCGACGGTGAGGACGGTTTCGGCGCAGTCCCGGACGAGGTTCAGGTCGCCTCCGGCCCAGTCAAGGACGTACGCGTCGCTGAAGGCGGAGGTGTCCAGTCCGAGTGCGGCGAGGACGATGTGCGCGACGCTTTCGGCTTCGGTCTCCTGCCGGCCGCGGTGCAGACTTTGGCCGGGTTGGGCGTGGTCGAGGTGGCCACAGCGGATGTGCGCGAGTTCGTGTGTGGTGGTTTTGGTGCGCTGCGCCGGATCGACGTCATCGCGGACCTGCACGGTGCGCTCGTCGCGGCGGTGGACGGTGACGCCGTTGGCGTCGCCGAGGTCACCGGTGCTGGGTGCTTGGGGGGTGACGGTGTAGCCGGCGGCGGTGATCAGCGCGACGAGGTCGCCGTGGGCACCGGTCGGATCATCGCCGGTCAGCAGTTGCGGCCCGCCGCCGATGCGCTGCTTGACGCGGCGGCGCCGCAGCACGGTCGGCGGGTCGAACGGTTCGCCGTCGGTCTGGGACAGCTCGAAGGTGCTGGTCAGGGTGAAGCCGACGATCTGAACGGCGGGACGGCCGGACGGTTCCCGAGCTACGCGCCGTCCGGCGGCTTCCCATTTGGCGGCTTGTTCTTCGGTGGGGCGACGCCGGATCGGAGCCCAGAACTTGAACGCGGTCTGTCCACGCCGTACGCGGCGGCCGTGGGCTTTCCAGCCGCTGGTTCCCGCCTTGTTGCCGAACGGCAGGAAGTAGCGCGGCGTGACGCCGCGCTCCTCGGCCTGAGCCAGCAGCAGCATCTGATTGGTGAGGGTGTAGCGGGCGCCGAACACGGCGGCCTGCTCGAGGAACTCGACCCATTGCGTGGGTTCGGTGGCCAGGCGCGCGAGCCGTTCGTCGAACGCGGTCTGCAGTTTCTCCAGCAGCGCGGTGTAGTCCTGCCGGTCCTGGTCGCTGCGCTCGACCCCGCGTCGCGGCGTGCGGCGCTCGGCGCTGCCACGCGTTCGAGTGCGCTCGGGGTCGGCGCTGCCGGTGTTGGTGGTAGTCATCGGGGTGGGGTCCTCCTGTTCCCCGCCTTGTGGCGGCGGACAGGCTGGGACCACTGCGGCCCCAGCCGGCCCGTAGGCACGAGGTGAGGCCGCCGCCCGGCTCAGCGGGTCGGCGCGGTAGTCAGCGGATCAGGGTTCGTTCCGTTGGGACTGGTGGGCGGCGGCGTTGATCTGGCGCAGCACGTCCGGGGGCACGGCGGCGTCTAGCGTCGAGGTGAGCAGCCGCGCCATGCGGTAGCTCGGGTCGGCGCGCAGGGCGCAGTCGAGCGCGACGCGGGCCAGCGGGCCGTCGCCGCCGAGGTAGGCGGTCAACGCGAGCAGGCTGGCGGGCGCGGCAGTCAGGTGCGGCTCGGCGCGCCTCGTCAGGTCGGCCCAGAGTTCTCGCTGGGTGGGGCTGCCGTCACAGGCCGCCCAGGCGTGGTCTCGGATCCGCATGATTGTCAGGACCTTGATCAGCCACGCCGCGTCGTCGTCGGAGAGCGTCCGGCCATCGGCGGCTGCCTGCAGCGCGGCGTCGACCGCGGCGTACCCGGCGGTGAGAACTGCGGCCGGCATGATCAGTGGTGCGGTCTGACCCGGCGCCAGACTAGGCAGCAGGGCGGTCAGCCGGTCTTGAGCGGCTTGGCTGGCGACGGTCATACGGGCGCGTGCGGGGCCGGTGACCGGCGCGACCAGGTTCGCGACGGCGTCACGGTCGGGAAGCGCCACCATGCCCTGGTAGGTCGCCGCCGCGGGGAGAGGACTGGCCGCGGGATCGTACGGCGTGCCCTCGGCCGGGCACTGTGTGCAGCCCGCTTTCAGGCAGTAGAACCGCCCGTCGTTCACGCGGAGTGCGCGGCCGACGAGGAGCCCTGCGGCGGTGAGGGCGTCGGTGTAGAGGGCGGTGGCGGGTTCGACGCGGTCCGCGGGGCCGTAGCCGACCAGCAGCGCCATGCTGGCGTCCTCGGCGATCTGCGCTATCACCGTCCGCACGGCCCTGCGGTAGTCCGGGCCGGCGCACTCCTCGGCGGTGGGCGGCAGGTCGGAGCGGGTGGTCACTGTGAGCCGGTCGTCGTCGACGACGAGGGCGACCATGCTCTCTTGCGGGTGGTATCGGAGTACGTAGGGGACGAGGGCGACCAGGTCGAGGTCGCTGGTGATGCGCAGGCGCGCTTTCGGGGGTGTCACGGGCCCTCCTGTTCGTGTCGCCCGAATCGAGCGCCGCCGATGACGGCGCCGGAGTGGGCCAACGACTGTTCGGCCGAATGGCGGCGGGGAGATGAGGTCGTCCTCATTCCTGGTCGCTTTCGCTGGCGCTCGCGCTGACCTGGAACGTGACGGTGCCCTCCATCACGCCGTCGATGCGGTCGGTAACGACGAGTAGATGGGCGAGGACGTCCTGTTCGGTCAGCCAGGAACTGCGGTCAGTGCCGGGGGTGACCTCGAAGTCGCCGGTGATGGTGAAGGTGACGACGTGCCGCGGCTGGTAGCGGCCGAGGCCGAACCGGTCGAGGAAATGGTTGAGGCCGGCCCGGCAGATCTCGCCGCGCTGATGCGCGGTGACCGCGTAGGCGCGGATCTCGCTGAGCTGCGTGTCGTGGGCGTCGCGGATCCGGGCGAGCTCGGCGGTCAGTTCGTCGATGCGTTCGCCGGCGGCTCGGTGAGCAGGCAGGAGCTGGCCGAGCGCACGACGGGTCAGCGTGAGGACGAGGCGCGGGTTGGTGATCTCGATCGCGCGCGTGTGGCCCGGCACGATCTGGACCTGGCCGTCGAGGAAGGCGGTGACCGCGTTCACTTCCTCGGCCACGCCGAGGATCAGCGCCTCACGAGCCAGGCCGTCGTCGAGCAGGAACACCGCCTGCCCGAGTCGCGGCGACAGTTCGGTCAGCGTCGCCGGCCGCGGGTAGGGCAGCGTGAGCCCGACATCGGTGCCGGCTAGGTCGGCGTCGGTGGTGTCCGTGGCGAAGACCGGTTGGGTTATCGGACGGTTCATCGCAGGTGTCCTTTCTGAACAGCGAGCGGCAGATCATCGGAGGCTGGCGGGGGTGAGGGCGTGAGCGGGTGGGTCGGGCTGGTGGCGGCGTCGAGGGGGACGCCGTGGACGGTGACGATCGGCGTGGGATCAGCAATCCGGAGCACCGCGCGCGGTGGAACGGTGGACAGCTCGCCGTGCGTGTAGTGGATGACCCACCACCGGTGGCGGTTCTGGTGGCACGCGGCGACCTCCAACAGGACGCCGTCGAAGGCCACAACGGACGCGCCGGCGGGTAGCCGGCGGACCGGTTGCAGGTGGACGCCCTCGGCGGGACGCACCAGCCATCGCGGCACCCACTCGGCCAGCTGGCGGCGGGGATCGGCGTAGCGCAGCGCGATGCGGGTGCGGCCGGGGACGGTGATCATGGCCGGCAGCCAGGTGTGGCGCGCGTTGACGTGCACGCGTTGTCCGTGCTGCAACGGCGCGGTCAGTGGCGTGCAGGAAGCGAACGGTCGAGCGAACAGTTCGGTCATGCCTGTCTCCATTCGTGGAGAACCAGACCCCCGGGCACGGCCGACCGCCCGGGCCCGGGGATGCCTGGAGGGACGGATCCGGGGTCCGGCGGTAACCGGCCAACAACGACCGGCAGGCTGAGGAGGTCCGCGCGGCCGGTGGGTCGCGAACGTGCGTGCCGGGCCGGTCAACCGGTGTGGCTGTCGGTCGCGGGGCGCTCAGCCGGATCGTGGTCGGGCACGCCGGCGGGTCGGGGTGTCAGGTCCTGCCAGCAACCGCCGCGGTGGCCGTGATCGGCCTGGCCGTCGGTGGCGGGGCGGGTGGTCGCCGTCTGATTCGGCTGGCCGCACGGTTCGGTCCAGATCTGCCACCACCGGTCGGCGTCGGCGACCTGCTGGGATTGCAGCTGAGCGGCCAGCGCGTCGCGCTGTGAGCCGGGAAATGGGTCGATGAGTCGGACCTCGCCGGACAGGACGATGACGTCGCCGGGGTGGGCCGGGTCCTCGACGGTGGGCAGGACGTCCAGGGCCCGGACGACTCGTCGGCCGTTGTGCCGGGTGATCTGGATGGAGTACTCCAGCTTCCAGGCGCTGATGAGGTCGTCGAACACCCATTCGGCGGCGACTGGGTCGCCGCCGTAGGCGCGGCAGGCGGCGACGTAGGCGGCCATCTCCGCCGGCCGGAACCGTGGCGCGCCGTTGGCGTGGAACGTGGTGGCGCCGCCGCGTCCGTCGTTGTGCAGAATGCCGACGGGCTCGTCCTCGACGCTGAGCCCTGCGGTGTACGCGACGCCGTCGACGGTGAGTGTCTCCTGATAGGAGCTGAGGGAGATCCGGGGCTGTGCAGGGACGTAGAGCCAGGTGTGCCGAAGCAGGACCAGGTCGCCGTCGTCGTGGACGGTCGATCGAGAATCGGACACGGGAGGTCTCCTCACTTGCGAGAACCTGTGGTTGCGGGTTCGCTCGCCGGGCTGCGGGCTGGAGGGCAGGGGCAGCGGGCGGAAGCGTGTGCTTGGTCGGCGTAATCCGGTGGCCGAGCCGCGGACAGCGGCCCGGGCCGGAGGGCGAGGACCGTGGCCGTCGGGGCGCTGATCAGGGGGCGCCGTGGTCACAGCGGCGACCTGGGCGCCGGGACTGGCCAGCTCAGGGGGTAGAGGGCGGGCCCGTGCGGGCGTCGCCACGGTTCGGCAGAGCGGCCGGGAGGCGGTCGGTGCGCCCAGGTGTCATGGCAACGCTGATGCCTGCGCGATCAGGTCACCGGGCCCGCCGTGACCGGGGGAAGGCTGGCGGCGAGGGCTGCGGTCAGGGGACCGGTCCGCCACATGGAGACGGCGTTGCTAGGCATGTCGGCGAGCCCGTCGTCGCGTTCCTCGGCGGTGAACGGCAGGCGGGCGTGGGGGCCGACGCGGTACACGGGCAGTTCGTAGTGCTGTTGCGCGACGGGCACGCCGTGCGTCACGAACGGGTCGAACAATTCGGGAGCGAGCCCGCCGAGGGTGGTTTCCTTATTGCCGGTGCAGAGGACGGCGAGGTCGTAGGTCCGACCGTCGATCAGTGCGCTGCCGGGGAGCCCGATCGGTCGTGCCTGGCGGCTCAGCACGGTCAGCCGCCGCCGCCCGTACCGGTCGGGGCGCAGGTGGCGACCGATGGGCTGATACCGGCAGCGGATGTCGCGTCGCCACTGCTGGCAGGTGGTGGGCAGATCGGTGCTGTACCAGTCGATCCGATCGACGGTGTCGAGGGCTGCGGCGGCCAGCCGTGGGTGCGGGCCGATGCCGAGCAGGGACTCCACGGCGCACTTGCCCGAGTCGCCGCCGCCGANTGGCGGCTCAGCACGGTCAGCCGCCGCCGCCCGTACCGGTCGGGGCGCAGGTGGCGACCGATGGGCTGATACCGGCAGCGGATGTCGCGTCGCCACTGCTGGCAGGTGGTGGGCAGATCGGTGCTGTACCAGTCGATCCGATCGACGGTGTCGAGGGCTGCGGCGGCCAGCCGTGGGTGCGGGCCGATGCCGAGCAGGGACTCCACGGTGCACTTGCCCGAGTCGCCGCCGCCGAGGACGGCGACGGATCGGGCGCCGCGCAGCGGCCAGGAGCCGGTCATGCGCCGCAGAAACTGCGGAGAGGTCAGGATGGTGGTGTCGTTGGCCAGGTCTCGGTCGATCGGGTCTCCGAGGCCGCGGGCGTCGATGATCCGCCCGGCGGACAGCGGGCCGTCAGCCGCGGTCTCGGCCTGAACCCCGATTCCGTCGGTACTCACGGCGACGATCTGCGCGCCGGTGATGACCTCGGCGTACTGGGCCAGCGTCAACCGGATGATCAGAGCCATGTCGGTGTTGGCCTGGTAGTCCTCCATGGACAGGCTCGCGGCCTGGATCGGGGCGCCGGGCAGATAGTTGGGGCTGCTGGCTTGATCGCCGGCCGGGCCGGCCCCGCCGCGGCGGTTGGGGGAGTTGAGATGGAAGACCGGCCAGTCGGTCAGCGCGAAGGTCCCGCCGGGACGTTCGGCGCGTTCGAGGACCAGCGGCTTGGGGTAGCCGGACAGGACCCGGGTGGCGGCGTAGACGGCGGCGTGGAAGCCGCTGCCGATGATGACCTCCCGGTCGGTGCCCATCGAGCGCACCAGGGCCTGCCGACGGGAGTCGTCGGCCCAGTAGGTGTTCAGGATGCGGTCGGCCAGGCGGCGGCCGTCAGGGGTGAGGACGGCGCCGGTGAGCCGGGCCGCCAGCGGGCCGGCGAATTCCGGGTTCCGGTCCTGGATCGCCGCTAGTCCTTGGGAAGCGACGGGATCGGCGGCGACGGCAGTCAGTACTGCCTGGATTGCCGCGGACGGCTGCGCGAGGTCGAGGGACGTGTCGGGCATGGGCTCCTCCTCAAGAGGAAGTCACCCAGGTCCGTCGCGCGCCGCGGACCGCCCCCGGGCTGTGCCCGGATATGGCGGTCCGCGACGAACGCGGTACCCGGGCAAGACGAACGAGGGCGAGTGGAGATAGCGACGGGGACAGGCCTCCCGGCCACAGGGATGCACCGGCACCGCGACCGGTGGTGGCCTGAGGCCGACGTCAGCACCCGCGCGGACCGCAGACCGCGGACTGGGTGGGGCCGCTGCGCGGCACGATGTACCGGTCGAGGTCGCTGACCGCGGCGCGGGGTTCCTCAGCGGTGATCGGGTGGCTCAGGCGTGCCTGGCGAGCTGGTCGTCGTCAGATGGGTGTCGTGCGGAGCGCCGTCGGCTGGTAGCAGCCGCAGTCCTCGGGAAACTCGCCGCACCCCAGGCACTGACCGCACACCGGGCAGGAGTCCTCGACGGGTACGCAGTCGGTCTCGCAGATCCAGCACTGCACCAGCTCGAGGGGGCCGAGCTCCTCGATCGGGTCGTCATCCCACAGACGCCCGGTGGAGCGGTACGTCCAGCTCAGCCGGCTCGGGGGCGAGGGCAGGTAGTCGCGGTTGGAGTACCAGATGCCGCCGTCCCAGACGCCGGCGTCCTCGTTGAGGATGTACGCCTGCTCCCGGAACCGGGGATCGACGGTGAGAACCACGACTTTGTTGCCCGGGGTCATCCAGCGTTGGAAGGCCAGCCGGGTGCGGCGCCGTCGCAGCGTCCCGAAGCCGGGTAGGNAACCACGACTTTGTTGCCCGGGGTCATCCAGCGTTGGAAGGCCAGCCGGGTGCGGCGCCGTCGCAGCGTCCCGAAGCCGGGTAGGAATTCCTCGGCGACGATCCGGGTGTCCGACCGGGAATCGCCCTTGGCGGGCCGAACGGCCTCGGGGAAGACGCCGTTGTGCGCGAGTACGGTCCGGGAATCGCCGCCGACCGCGAACGGATGGCAGTTCTCCACGCTGTTGCCGTCGCCGTGCGTGCTGAAGCGGGAGTGGAACAACGCCGGCCCCTCCGGGTAGCGGCGTCGGAGTGCGGCGAATGCGGTGATCGTGGCTTCGGCGTCCAGGCCGTGTTCGACCAGCAGGCCGGAGTCGGTGACGATCGCGAAGCCGTGGCCGTCGTCGTTGGTCTCCGTGCCGGTGCGCAGCGCGTCGGTGTCGGGCAGCGTCCCTGGGGGCAGGAAGGTCAGCAGGCACATGAGAGTGCCTCCAGCTGTTGGGTCAGCGGGGCGTACTCCGCGCGCTCGGACAGCCAGGCGGTGTAGGCGGGCCAGGACCAGCCGGCAGCTCGGGCGATGGCCGCCACGTTCAGGTCGCGGGTGTACTCCACCGACGAGGCGGCGAATCCGAACGCGGCCTGCACCGTTTGCGGCTCCAGGGAGCTGGCGAAGACGCGCAGTTCGAGGGTGTCGGCGTTGTTGGTGTTGATTGCGGTGTGCCGGTTGCCGTAGCCGCCTTTGGCGCGCTTGGCGACCGAGTGGCGGTCATCGTCGCTGAAGTCGGCGTAGCTGCTGCTGCGACCGGCCAGCCGGGTGACATCGGGCTGGTTGCGGTAGACGAACTTCATCCACCGGTAGATGTGCAGCGGGTCGGCGAATCCGGCGCGGGAGAGATGGACGTGTAGGCCGGTGCTGTGGCTGACGCTCGCTCCGGCGGCGGCCAGTTCCGGCAGCATCTCCCACGGGAAGTGCTCGATCGCCCACGCGTAGGTCATCGGGTGGGTGACGATCTCGATGCCCGGATCGATGGACTCGTCGTGCTTCAGATAGCCCAGCTCGCCGAGGTGGGAGTGGGCGATCGCAGCGCACTCCTCGTCATCGTCGTACGGGGTGTGGACCTCGATCTCCGGGCCGAGGAACAGCGGCCCCTCGCCGCGGAAGACCGGCAGCGGCTTGTAGCCGTAACTGTGGATCTCGGTGTGCAAGCCGGCGCCGCTGCGGTGGCAGACGCACTCTCGATCGCAGCCGTCCGGGCAGGGGTCATCGACGTCCGCGTCGTCGTCTTCATCGTCGTAGTCGTCGCAGTCGTTGCCGCAGGACACGTCGTCGTGGTTCCAGCCGCCGCAGCCCTCGCAGCGCCAGTAGCTCTGCTGGCTGCAGAAGTCGCAGATCCTCGATCCGCGAACGGTCCGGATGACCTCGAAGCCCGGGACCACCGTGTGGCAGCGGTCGCAGGCGACGCAGTTCGCGCATGCCCCGCCGAGCGGGCTCGGATCCCCGCACGGGCATCGCGGGGTGTCGGCCGCGCTCTGAGACGCAGGCACCGTGAGTGGCTCGGTGAGGGCCGCCGCGTCGCGGGCGGGGCCGTGGTGGATGTGTGGCATGTGTGCCGTACCTCCGGGACTAGCGAGCGTGATGGAGGTGCGGCGCCTGCCGGCGCGCACCTCACATCGCGCCCGGTTGGGCGGGTGAAATGGCTGGCAGGACCTGCGGGTATTGCTGGTGGCGCTGGTTTCGGCTGAGCGCAGTGGCCTTTGGCCGTCGGCTAGCTCTCGGAGTTGTTAGTCGGTGGCCAGTCGGCGGCCGGAACGCTGGTCACGGATCCGGGTGGCGGGACGGACGCCCCGCTTGCCGGGCAGTCCGTCGCGGTCGGGGTGGTAGAACTCGACGAGGCGGTCGCTCTGTTTGGCGGCGAACATCGCCCGATCGGCTTCCCCGCAGGTGTAAAAGGGGTCGCCGCCGCGAGTCCGGCTGAGGCCGATGCTCACCCGTAGCGGCTCGGGGTCGTACCCGATCGTCGCCGGGCGTTCGAACGCCGCGGCCAGTGCGTCGGCCACGCGGCTCGAGTCGCAGGTGGTGGCGAGGAGGAATTCATCACCGCCGAGGCGGGCGACCAGGCCACCGGGGACGGTTTCGGTCAGCCGCTCGGCGATCGCGGCGAGGTAGGCGTCGCCGCCCTCGTGGCTGTAGGTGGCGTTGATCGCGTGTAGGTCGTCGACGTCGATGATCGCGATCGTGAAGTCTCGCCCCGTCATGTCGGTGAGGTATTGCTCGGCCAGCCGGCGGACGGGCAGGCCGGTGACCGGGTCGGTTTGGGCCAGGTGGAGTTCGTCCTCCAGCGCGGCCAGCCGCTCGGCGGCCGCCGTCAGCCGCGCGTGGAACCAGAGCAGCACCACAGTGCCACCGCTAAATGCCGCGCCGGCGAGCGTCGCAGCCGGAACCGCCCAGCCGCAGGCGAGAAGGACCAGGACGGTCGCGACGACCGCGAGCGCGGCGAGCAGCAAGGCAGCGCGGCGACGCGCTGCGATCCTGCGGGAGGAACTCATGGGGGTCTCCTTCCAGAGATGGGTTAGGGACGAACACGCCGAAGCGCGGGCGAACCGGGGAGTGGTTCGTCCGCGTCGCGTGCGGTGCGGGGAAGAGCGGGGCCTCAGTGGGTGCGGAGTGCGACGAGGACGTCGTCCTCGCGCATCGCGGTGAGATGCTGGTTGGCGCCTGTCAGGTAGTCCAGTCGTGCGGAGAGCTGGTCGGTTTCGCAGGCCAGGTAGGTGCCGTCCNGGGGCCTCAGTGGGTGCGGAGTGCGACGAGGACGTCGTCCTCGCGCATCGCGGTGAGATGCTGGTTGGCGCCTGTCAGGTAGTCCAGTCGTGCGGAGAGCTGGTCGGTTTCGCAGGCCAGGTAGGTGCCGTCCGGGCAGAGCAGACGGTCACCGGGGACGGCCGATAGCCACCCGAGATGGGCGTAGCCCTGCGGCCCGAGCTGGAAGGCCTCCAGGTGGCTGGTGGGCAGCTCGATCGCCCGGTGCGGCAGAGCGTTGTAGGTGCGCATGGCCAGGACCCGCTGCTGGGTCAGGTAGTCCTGCTGCGCCTGCTCCAGCGGGTACCGGTCCGGACCGGCGGCGTGCCGGTCGAGGAAAGTCCAGTACGGCTGGGCCGGCCGGGTGCTGGCCACGACCTGGTTCCAGATCGCCCACCGGTACGCGTACCGCTGGTAGGTGCTGGTTCGCATCGTGTCCAGGTCGAGCTGGCCGACCGGACCGCCGGGGGTGACGCGTTGCGCGGACCGGACGCGGAAGCCGCAGCGTCGGCGGGGTCGGGCGAGGAAGTGCGCGGCGCTGCCGAGGCTGTCGAGCTGAACGGTCGGCGGTGTGGCCGCAAGGGCGGCTTCGGCGGCGGCGAGCGGCGTGCTGGTTGAGACACCGGCGGGCAGGCACACCACGGTCAGAGCGGAGTGGGGCACGGGTTCCTCCTCAAAGGGGGATTGGGCGTGGGCACGTCGAAGGGCCTCCCGGCGGGGAGGCTGCGTGCGCGACGAAGGCGGAACGGACTCCGCCTGGCGGCGTGTGAAGCACGCCGGATGGTGCAGTGGTGGGGTGGGCGGGGGCGCCGACGGGCGGGGCAGGCCGACCGGCCAGGTGGCGGGTGGGCGGCTGCGACCGCGGTCGTGGGCGGCTCGGCCCGGATTGGAGCTAGGGATTACTGAATGAGACTTCAGCGTGCCCGACGCACCCAACAGGCCGTCCCGACCTGGATCGGAGCACCCGGGGGTGCTGACCTGGGATGTTGGGGATCACCGGGTGGTCGTCGGCGTGCGATGCCGCCCCGCGTTGGCTCGCGGACCGCCGTGTTGGGTAACTGGAATCCCTGCGCGCGTCCGACCCGCGTCCTCGCATGCTGGGCTGGCGTAGCGACGCGTGGGCGTGCGCGGCGCGGTAGGTCCGCGCGGGGCACGCCGGAGGCAGCTCGTCCCCGCCTTGGCCCGGCCGGTCGCCGGACTCGGATCGGGCTACGAGCCGAAGTCCGGGGCGGGTGCCGACCGGTAGGCCACCGGCGCACGCTGGGTGTTCGGAGGCGTCAGGTGGATTCCCGGAGGCGCCAGAGGGGGTGGTCTTCTGGTTCGGGTGGGCCGGGGTTGACCGGTCCGGGCTGGCCGTGGTTGCTGGGCAGCTCGGCCAGGCGGAGCCGGTGGCGACCGTTGCCGGCCAGCCGCCACACGGGTCCGGCAGGGTCGGGCCCGGACTCGGGTGAGGTGGTCGCCACGGTCAGCCCGGCCTCGATCCGCCCGGTCAGCCGGCGGTGCAGGTTCTGCTCCCGCGCCCGGCTGGGGAGCGCGAACAGGATCGGGTAGTGCGGGCCGCCTTCGGTGCGCAGCCGGCGGTAGGCGCGGAGTTTGTCGGTCAGCCGGG